>JBGTUV010000007.1:0-16206 GCA_041938985.1 Candidatus Nitromaritima sp.
CCACACGTAAGGTCAAAAACCATTTTACCGAATACCGTCTGACATACGTGGTGAAACAATTTTTCAGTTAGGTCCATAAGGTCATTATAGTCAGCATAGGCTGTATAAAACTCAACCATGGTAAATTCTGGGTTATGGTCGGTAGAAATACCTTCATTTCTGAAGTTTCTATTGATCTCGTAAACCCGTTCAATACCACCCACTACCAGTCTTTTTAAGTATAGCTCTGGAGCTACCCGAAGATACAGTTCCATATCAAGAGCGTTATGATGTGTCTTGAATGGTTTTGCTGTTGCGCCACCTGCAATTGGCTGCATCATTGGCGTCTCTACTTCTAGATAGTCTCTCTGATTAAGAAATTCACGAAGCGCCTGGATGACTTTACTCCTGTAAACGAAAATATCTTTCACCCCTGGATTAACCATCAGGTCAACGTATCTTTGGCGATACCTAAGTTCAACATCCTTTAACCCATGCCACTTTTCAGGAAGCGGTAAAAGTGATTTCGACAACAAGGTGATTTTTTTTGCAAATATTGTAAGTTCACCGGTTTTGGTTTTAGACAGTGTTCCCTCCACACCAATAAAATCTCCAATATCAAAAAGACTAAATATTTCGTAATTTTCATCACCAATTTCATCCTTGCGTATATAGACTTGGATTTGACCTGTACGATCCTTGATGTGACAAAAAGTTGTTTTTCCGTGCCCACGTCGCGCCATCATGCGCCCACCAACCAAGCACTGCCTATCCATTTTCTCCAGTTCTTCCTTGGAGTTCGCAGAGAACTCATCCGCTAACGAGCCAATAGCATCTTTAACCTTAAACTTGTTGACATAAGGATTAATGCCTCTGGAGCATAATTGCGCAAGCTTATCTCTTCGAAGTTTTATTAAATCGGTTGATTCTTCCATTGAATCGATTTCGTTAATGATAAGGGATAAAAGAATCTGATATTAGACATTTTTCGATTTGCAAAAAAACACTAGCGATCAGAGTCTCGATTAAACTATTGGCTTTAACATGCGGGGTTCTTTGGTAGACAGTTTAATATTTCTCATTTGCAAAAAAACGACCACCAATCAGGACACAAAAGCAGAAAATAAACAGATTATTTATTTTTTGAATATCTAAACCGGAATCATCAATTATATTTTCGTGTTATTTATAATAACGTAAATTATTTTTCGACAAACCCAACAAAGAACTTACTAAAAAAATAATACGCCACAAAAAAAGTAGTATTAATGCGCAACCTCCGTAAAGCGAGTCTCTCTAATAACGGTAATTTTAACTTCTCCGGGATATGTCACTTCTTTTTCTATACGTCTAGCGACACTCTTAGCCAACATGTTAGATTCCTCATCTGTAGCTATATCAGGAACAACAACAATACGAACCTCACGTCCAGCTTGAATCGCATAAGTTTTTTCAACGCCCTTGAAAGAATCTCCAATTTCTTCCAGCTTTGTCATTCGCTTCACGTAAGTTTCCAGCATTTCACGGCGAGCTCCTGGGCGAGAAGCAGAAATAGTATCTCCTGCTATCACTAAAACAGCGTAAAGAGACTCCGGCTCTATGTCCTCATGGTGCGCGCCGATAGCATTAACAACATATTTGTGTTCATTAAACCGCTTGGCAACATCAATTCCCAATTGAGTGTGCGTACCATCTGTTTGACGATCAATAGACTTACCAATATCGTGTAAAAGGCCAGCACGTTTAGCAAGCTGAACATCCAATCCTAACTCTGCAGCCAAAAACCCGCAAACTCTAGCAACTTCTTTAACATGTTCAAGAACATTCTGTGTGTAGCTTGTGCGATATTTAAGCCGCCCTAACATATGCACCATCTCTGTATTTATATTATCTATTTCCAACTCCATAACCGCTTGTTCTCCAGCCTTCCTAGTTTGGCTAGCGACCTCCTTTCGGGACTTGGCCACAACCTCTTCAATCCTTCCTGGATGAATGCGCCCATCAAGTATCAATTGCTCTAATGTAAGGCGGGCAACTTCGCGGCGTATCGGATCGAACCCGGATAGTATTACTGCTCCCGGTGTATCGTCAATAATAAGATCAATTCCCGTGGCCTGCTCAAGAGCACGAATATTTCTACCCTCGCGTCCTATAATGCGTCCCTTAATCGAATCGTCCGAAAGAGCCACCACAGAGATTGTACTTTCCGCCACACTATCAGACGCTAATCTCTGCACTGCCATGGTGATAATTTTTCTCGCCTCTTCCTCCGCATTATTCTGCGCATCCTCTTCAATTTTCTTTACTTCTTTTGCTGCATCCAGACGTGCTAAATCAACAACCTTCGCCTTAATTTCTTCTATAGCTTGTTCAGCGGTAAAAGAGCTGATGCTTTCAAGTTTTTTCATTTCCTCCTGAGCTAATGCTTCATACCGCGACTTTTCCTCTAAGCTCGACTGCTTAGTTTTTTCTGCTTCTTTCATCCTAACGGCTAACTCTTTTTCGAGGTCTACCAAACTCACCTTCGAAAGCCTTAACTCATCTTCTTTTTGGTGCACTCTGCGCTCCTGATCTCGCAATTCCTCCCATTTTACCTGAACTTCTTTTTCGATTTTTTCCTTTTCAACTAAGGCTTTCTCTTTTCCTTCAACAACAGCGGCTTTAAATCTATTTTGCACCTCCTGCTCTGCTTCTTCAATAATCTTGATCTTTCTGGCTTCAGCTTCCTTAAGCTGGTACTGACTTATTAGTTTGCGCAGGAAATAACCAATCAAATACCCAACCACCGCTGCCAAAAACATTCCTACAAGCAGGGTGGAAAAATTAAATTTAACAGCTGTAAAAATACTCATCTTAATTACCTCGCTAGTATATGTAATTAAACCTCAACGCCTGATATGTCACGGCATCTTAGTGCTTTAGTTTCTGTAATCAAAAAGTGAACCGGTTCATCTAAATCTGAGTGTGGAACTAAATTAAAAAGTTGAAAATCATAGCTCACCGCGACTCGGCTCACATCTCTGGTGATTTTTTTAAAAAATTTATCATAGAATCCCCCTCCATAACCAATTCGATTCCCAAAATTATCGAATGCTAAGCCAGGCACTACGACAAAGTCTATATTTGAAAAAGGAACTATATCCCGAAATTTAGGAGCAGGTTGTCTAACGCCATACTCTCCTATCACAAAATCTATATCCATCGAAGGAATACGACTTGCCTGTAAATTTTCTCCTCCTGGATCTAACAATGGAACCAAAACTTGCTTTCCCAACCGTAGGGATTCCCGAATTATTCTCTCTGTCTGCACTTCAAAGGAAGTCGAGAGAAAACAAAAAACAGTTTTGGACTTCTTAAATTCATCCATGCCAAACAATCGCTGAGCAATGGAAAGGCTTTTCTCATCTTTTTCTAGATCACCAAGCTCTTCTCGTTTTTGAATAATCGTTTTTCGGATCGCTATTTTGGTTTTGGCTATCGACTCCGAATTGACCGCTAACGTCATGTCAAACCCCATCAAATAGTCACGCTCAATTTTCGTATCCAAAACAACCTTAATGCAGTTAGGCAAGCAAAATGAGATCAAAACAAGCTCAAATCTCTAAAAACACAGGTAGAGCAATCTTTTATGCCGGCGAATAGCCAGATAACGCATTTAAAGTAAGAGGTGGGTTGATTTAACACACGACTGAATCAAGCAGGAAAGTCCCTTAAAAACTTTATTTATGCAGTAATATTTCTAGACCACCTTATCTTGACAAACAAAACAAGCCCCTTGCTTCGTCTGGAACTTTATTCAATCAAAAGGCGCAAAGAGAGAAATCTCTAGACACCCACCACCCATCTTCCCTGAGAATATAAAGGGAGTCAATTCAATCCTACCAAAAAGCACTCAAACCTCCCCGAAATGCCGTGCAAAAATGTTTTTTTGAACCTGTCAAGGACAGGTGGGGAATCTGTGTACCACTTTAGGCTTCCTTCGATCTTGCACCGTAAAGAAGGCTTGCACACCGTGATAGAAAGTCATCCCCGTTTTCAAAACATTGGCTCAAAAAATGAAATTTTCACACAAACATGACAGGGAAGCGGTAACTCAACATCCTTAAGGTGAGACTAGCATAAAGGAATACATCTATCAAGGCTAGCGACTGTTAACTCTTTTTTTTTCAATAAGATCTAAATATTTTTTAAGCTTTTGAATCATTCCATCAAGATGCTGATTTAGCTGTTCATCCTCGGATTTCTTGCCTTGTTTCAACTCTATTAACTCATGACCTAAATTGAGCGCAGTCAATACCGCCACATCCACCATGGATGTTTTGCTTTTGGCTTCCGATAATTCCTTTATCTTCGCATTTACCAAAGTCGCTACTTCTTCCATAGATACCGAAGAAGATATCGGCTTGACAGAGTATACCTTACCGCAAATCGTAATCTCATTCGATGTCATAACTAGACAAAATCCATTTTTTCAATTTTTCGCAAAACATTTTTTACCTTAATACGAGCAGCAGAGCCGTCTTTTTTCAACTTGCGACGAGAGATTTCTAATTGCTCCATTTTCTCTAACGAATCCTTCGCCCTGTCATTTTCTTTAGATGATGCCGCTTTTTCTTTTTCAAGTACTTGTATTCGCTGCTTAAGTCGACTGTTTTCGGAACAAAAAAAATCTAAGCTCTGTAATACAGAAGAAACCAACTCTTCTAACTGTTTAATTTTTTCAGCGGGCATTGGCAAAGCCTAAAAATAGAATCTGAGCATAACCATATGAACCAACAATCCTAATTCAAGTAAAGACTAACATCGTACAATAGGTGGGGTCAATCGAGGATTTAAACAAAACCCAGAACAATAAAACTCATAAAGATCACTCTCTTAACATCGCACCAAGTTGACTTGATAAAGTTTTTACAATTTTTTCAAACACAGGATTAACCTCTTCATCAGCCAAAGTTCTGTCGCTTGACTGAAATGCCAAAGCATAGGTAAGACTCTTTTTCCCTTCTTGAATTTTATCCCCCTCAAAATGGTCATACAACTCTACCTTCCTAAGCAATAGCCCTCCTGCTTGATTGATTTTATCAATCACCTGACCTGAAGTAACTGCCTTATCGATCAGTATGGAAATGTCCCTAAAAGTTTCCGGGAACCTCGGGAGGGGAGAAAATTTGGCCTGCTTGGGCAAAGCATGAACCAACCTATCAAAATCCAGCTCAAAAACAACACAGTGTCTGGGTAATTCATATTGACGAACAATTCCGGGTGACAGTTCACCTAAATATCCACAATCTTGAGCATCTACCGTCAACCCAACGCTCCTGCTCTTTAACATAAAAGATCTTTCCAACTCAGGCTGTTCAATCAACTTTAACTTCAAACATCTACCTACAGAATCCAAAGACCCCTTCAAATCAAAGTAGTCGTAACTTTTTCCTGTTTGCTCCCACACATTGTTTTCATGCACTCCTGAGACGAATGCGGAAACAACCATTCTCTCCTCCCGTTCGCCTTGTTTCCCACGCATAAAAACGTTACCAAACTCAAAAATCCTCACATGCTTTTGTCCCTTGCTAAAATTCCTTATTGCCGACTGGATCAATCCAGGTAAAAGGCTTGGGCGCATGATCCCCATGTCGGTACTAATCGGATTATTCAACGATATCGCATCTGCTTCAACCGCGGTAGAAAATGCTGATTGGAATTTTTTGGCACCTGCCGCATCAATAAAACTATATGTAATAACCTCAGAAAAACCCATGCCACTTAAAAGGCTTTTAACACTGCAAACCGCAGACTGTTTTGGGGTAGACCGAACAGGACTGATTCGTGCTGAAGGACTTGTCACCCTAATCTTATCAAACCCGTTTAAACGGGCCACTTCCTCTATCAGATCAATCTCTCTAGTAAGAAAAGGGCGAGTACTAGGAATCTCCACATCGAAGGTTTCATCATCTTTTAACGTAGAAACATTTAGCGCAAGGCGAGACAAACAGTCCTCTATTCGTTCAACGGAAAGGGAACAACCGAGAACTTCATTTAAACGCGAAACCCTCAACGATACACTTCTGATCGGTTGGGGGGTTGGGTAAACATCAATTCTTCCTTTTCGAATTGTTCCTCCTGCTAATTTTCTTATAAGAAGAGCTGCTCGCGCTTGGGCCGATACCACACCCTGAATATCCACCCCTCTTTCAAACCGGATTGAAGAATCAGATCGCACACCATACTTCTTTGATCCTTTCCGCACCATCACCGAATTAAAACTCGCGCTTTCTAAAACAATATGCCGAGTAGACTCCGTAACCTGACTGTTAGCGCCACCCATGATACCCGCTAAAGCAACCGCCTTATTAGCATCCGCTATCACTAAAGCGTCTTGATCTAGCTTCAAATCGCTTCCATCTATACTTGTAAATGCCTCACCCGCTTTGCCTCGACGCACTGTAATACTAGAGCCTTCCAACGAATCCTTGTCAAAAGCATGCAAAGGCTGACCATATTCCATGAGCACAAAGTTTGTAATATCCACAACATTATTTACCGAACGAAGTCCTATCGCAGTCAATCGGTCCACCAACCATTTTGGAGACGGCCCCGGCTTAATATTTTCAATAACTATTCCGGAGTAACGCAAACATAATGCCGGTTCACGGTTGTCCACATTAAGCACTTCTTCTACTGAATCCGTCCCCCATGATTTCTCTAGCTCTGCTTCATAGTCAGGGCGCTTAAACGATTTACCGATAAGCCCGGCAACTTCTCGAGCAACTCCAAAGTAATTAAGGCAATATCCTCGATTAGGAGTCACATTCAGCTCCAGAACTTCGGTTTTTGTCCCATCACTTAATTCCACTGTTTCCTGTGCTTCTATTTCGAGACCAGCCATCGTGAGCAGATGACCTAATTCTTCGGCGCTAAGGTCGAAGTCAACGTATTCTCTTAACCAGTCTAGTTGGATTTTCATGTAGTATTTTAAGTTCCCTAACCCATGTTATAAAACAAGTGGCTCCTATAGCAGGACAAGGTAGCGATTATATGAGAAGAGAAGGCAAAAATCAAAATCACTTCACTCCTTAACCTACCAACCTGAATCAAAAATATAATTTTCTCTTTTAATTGATTGCAGGTAAAAACTTCTTTCATTTGTCGGATCTTTTTTGATTGCAACAGCACAGCACCTCCGAATGCGGAAAAGCGTCTTATTTATTTCTTCCCACGAAGTTGTCCATATAATTGACTTTTCAACGGCACTATAATTATGATGTTTTTTATCTAGTTAAAGAGGTCCAAACTTTTCCACCTTTATCTTTTCAATAATATTTACGAATCCTGCCTTCCATTAGCTCATGACTCTGTCTAAAGATAGCATCTTGAAGAAAATTAAGAAAAAAACCGGCCGACCAATGAAGGTCTCTGAGTTGGCACGTGCTCTTGGGATCAGCGAGGTTCAACGACGACAATTTCGCAATCAAATCAAACTTATGGCAGGAGAAGGCACCTTAGTCCGATTACGAGGTGGTCGCTACGGTCTTCCCGACAAAATGAACCTAGTAACAGGTGTTTTTTGTGGTCACCCGAATGGTTATGGGTTCCTGACGTCCGACACAAGTGAACAGGAAGGAGATATATATATTAGCCCAAAGTGCACGGCCGGTGCCATGCATAGAGATAAGGTTATCGCACGCATCGAATCACATAATAGTTCAGGACGTCCTGAGGGTCGAATTATGCGGATTTTAGAGCGGTCAACAACCTCTTTGGTGGGTTTGTTTGAACCCCTAGATGGGAACGGGTGGGTCATACCAATGGATAATAAATATTTTTATGACATTTTTGTTTCAAGCAAACATAAACTCGGTGCTAAAACCGGGCAGATCGTTGTCGTTGACATTACTTCCTACCCAGAAAAACACCAACCACCCATTGGAAAAATTACGGAAATTCTTGGATATTCCAATGACCCAAAAGTAGAGTTAAATTCTATCTTCCGTAAATTAGGAACACGCATTGAGTTCCCACTTGATGTTCTGGAACAGGCTAAAAAAACAACAGCACACATCAACAACAAAGATTTAAAAAACCGGAGAGACTTAACAGACTGGACTATCTTCACAATCGATGGAGAAACGGCAAAAGACTTTGATGATGCCATCTCTCTAGATGTAACGGACGTAGGATTTAGACTAGGCGTTCACATTGCTGATGTGAGTCACTATGTAAAGAAAAACTCCTCTCTAGACAAGGAAGCCCTTGAACGCGGAACAAGCATTTACTTCCCCAGCGGTGTCGTACCTATGCTCCCTTTCGAATTATCAAACGATATCTGCAGTCTAAAACCAAATGTAAAAAGATTAACACTAACAGCGCTTATCGATTTCAACCACAAAGGGGAGGTGATCCATTCCGAATTTTTTACATCCGTCATCAAAAGTCGTATCCGGTTTACCTATGACGAAGTGGCATCTATTCTTAAAAAAGGTGACATAGAAAAAAAATATACCGAAGTTATAGATATTTTAAATAGTATGCATCGGCTTAGCAAAGTCCTTCGCAAACAAAGATTTAAATCCGGAAGCGTTGATTTTCATGTCCCGGAACCAGAGATTCACATGAACTCTAAAGGAACCGTTGAAAAAATAACTAAAGCCCAACACAACGAAGCCCACGAATTGATCGAAGAGTTCATGCTTTCAGCTAATCAGGCCGTCGCTCGCCATTTGTTCGAACAAAAACTTCCTTCCATCCACCGTATTCACGAATCCCCAGACGAAAAAAAAATTAATGCGTTTCAGGAGTTCGTTTCCGGGTTTGGCCTACGCTTATCTTCGACCGATAAAATCCGCTCCACTGATCTACAAAATATTCTTAAAAAAGTTCGCGGTCGACCAGAGGAAAGAGTGGTCAACACCCTCTTACTAAGAACTATGAAGAAAGCTCAATATTCGCAGAAAGATCCAGGGCACTTCTGTTTAGGATTCAAACATTACACCCATTTCACATCGCCCATCCGTAGGTATCCCGATCTAGTAACACATCGGCTTCTTAAGGACAATTTGAATCAGAGATTCTCTGCAAGCGAAAAAAAACTTCTCGCAAAAGAAATGATGGAAATCGCAGAACATTCAACCTTAAGAGAAGGAAAAGCAATGGAAGTAGAGCGGGAAATAACTGACCTTAGGCGTACGCAATATATGTCCGACAAAATCGGGAAATCCTTTACCGGAATAATTGTCAACGTGACGCAATTTGGTTTTTTTGTTGAACTGGTTGAGGTTTTTGTCGAGGGACTTGTACACGTATCCAGTCTCGCCGATGACTACTATATATACATAGAGCAAGATCATAAATGGCGAGGTCAACGCAAAAATAAAGTTTATAAAATAGGAGATCTTGTCAAAGTACGAGTAGCACAGGTCAACATCTCATTACGCCGCATTGACCTTGCTTTACTGTAGTCATTTGAGTGCAAAAAAAATCAACCCTTCACCAACAAGGGAAGATACTAACAAATGAAAAAAATTAGGTGTAACAAAAAATCCACCACAAAATACGTGTGTTTTAATCATTCCCGTTGACCTCGTATACTTAACTATGTCAAACCTTGATTACTCAGATCATATGTTCCTTAAACATAACAGTCAGAGTGCCAAAACCCATGTATGCGCAATATTAAAACATGATCAAAACCCACATAACTACCTTTCAGGTTGTGGTTTGAAATAAAATTTGCTATAAAACTTCATTTCCCAAGAAATTTATAACGAGGTGACTGGAATTTATGGCAACTTTGGATCAATTAAAAACACACATTGAGAAAGCTAAAACAGAATTTTCCGATGCAATAAAAAAAGCAGAAGACAAAAAAAACGACCTCACTTCTCGACAGAAGAGAAAAAAAGTAAAGAGACTAGAACGTAAGGTGGCAAAAATAACTGCAACAGAGAAAATGGCTGAAGAAAAGAAGAAACCAAAGAAGGAACGTAAATCAGCTACTGAAGCCTAATTCCCCCTCTATTTCTTTTCACTTACTTCCCAATGTCTGACAAAATCGACACCCAAAAGATCGCCAAACTAGCTAGACTGAAACTCACTGAAATCGAAAGCGACAAGCTAGATAGGTACTTAGAACAGGTTGTCGATTACATAGACCAACTCAATCAGTTAGACACATCAAATGTACAACCAACCTCCCATGTTCTTCCCGTCCACAATGTTTTTCGTGACGATAAAGGCTCTAAATCGAAAAATATAGACTATTTGACTGGAGCACCATCCAACAATAAGGGGCATTACGAGGTTCCAAAGATTATCTGACTCAGGATTATGCATAGAAAAACCATTCTTCAAGCAAAAGAAGACTTGCTGCAGAAAAAATATTCTGCTGTAGAACTTACTAAAGCAATCTATCAACGCATCGAGAGCGTAGAACCCAAAGTTCAAGCTTATGTTCATCTAACTCAAGATATGGCCCTGAATCAAGCTCAGGAAGCTGACCAGAAACTAGCCGCAGGCCAAGACGCACCTCTTCTTGGTATCCCTATAGCTTTAAAAGACCTCATCTGCATGCAGGATACACGCACCACCTGTTCATCAAAAATGCTCGACCAGTTCATCGCTCCATACGATGCCACGGTGGTTAGTCGACTTAAAAAAGCAGGAGCGGTGATCTTAGGCAAAACTAATATGGATGAATTTGCCATGGGCTCGTCGACAGAAAATTCCTGGCATCACCCAACGATGAATCCATGGGATTTAAGTCGAGTTCCTGGGGGTTCAAGCGGTGGTTCTGCCGCAGCCGTTGCTGCCCACGAATGTCTTGCGGCTCTAGGAAGTGATACTGGAGGATCAATACGTCAACCTGCTAACTTCTGCGGGGTGACTGGACTCAAACCAACTTATGGAAGGGTGTCTCGCTTTGGGCTTGTTGCGTTTGCATCATCATTGGATCAAATCGGCCCCATGACAAAGACAGTTGCGGATTCTGCGCTATTGATGAACGTAATAGCTGGGAACGACCCACAGGATTCGACTTCTGCGGATGTAGAGTTACCAAACTTTATGAACAGCTTGGAAAGAAATCTGTCAGGACTCAAAATGGGGATCCCAAAAGAATACTTTACCTCGGGAATTGATCCAGAGGTTGAAGCATCCGTGCAAGAAGCAATTAAAACTCTTGAATCACTCGGAATGAAAAAAGTAGAAATTTCATTGCCTCATCTTCAGTATTCAGTGGCGACTTATTACATTATCGCCTGTGCCGAGGCAAGCGCAAACTTGTCGCGATATGACGGAGTTAGATATGGTTACCGTTCAAAAAGTTCAGATAACTTACTCGAAATGTATATGAATACCAGACAAGAAGGATTCGGTGAAGAAGTGAAGCGTCGGATCATGCTAGGAACCTTTGTCCTCAGCTCTGGTTACTACGACGCCTACTATCTAAAAGGACAAAAAGTTCGCACCCTTATCAAGCAGGACTTCGAAAATGCTTTCGAACAATGCGATGTAGTTATTGCCCCCAATTCACCGATAACTGCATTTAAACTTGGGGAACGTGTAAATGATCCTATCAAGATGTACCTCTCTGACATATATACCATATCAGCGAATCTTGCAGGCATTCCCGGAATATCAATCCCCTGCGGAACTTCAAAAACAAATGAAATGCCAATTGGCCTTCAACTGATGAGTAAACATTTTGATGAAGAAAGTCTGATTGCCGTAGGACATCAATTCCAGCTAAACACAGAGCACCACCTAAAACAACCTCCCCTGTGAAGAAAATTCGACCCCGTTAATCAAGCAATCTCTATTTAAAATATTCAAAAATTTGGCAAACAAAACCTTATCAACATCACCTGCATCCTCTATTGATGAAAAAAAGATGGATGCGATCATAAGGAAAGAGTTTTCTACAAACTCAAAAGGTAAGACTGCTTCTATTTAAAAAATTTTCACGCAGCCGAAGTAAACCATAAGCCGGGTTCTGTTCTTCTTTGAAGAGCGTGCCCCACAAAGAAGCGGTGATCATCAATCTAGGCCTGTCGTTGCCGAAAGGCTCAAGCAATCAACCCGAAAGTTTTGGACGAGCCGCCCTCAAACACTTTCCTATTTGATCTTGCTCCGGATAGGGTTTGCCAAGCTACCACCGTCGCCGGCGGTACTGGTGAGCTCTTACCTCACCATTTCACCTTTGCCGCCGAGAAAAAAGTCACCCTTCGTCTCGGGTTGGCCGTATCTTTTCTGCTGCACTTTCCTTGAGGTCACCCTCACTCCGCGTTACGGAGTATCCTGCTCTTTGGAG
The DNA here is from genome assembly GCA_041938985.1 of Candidatus Nitromaritima sp. Lineage (GTDB taxonomy): Bacteria > Nitrospinota > Nitrospinia > Nitrospinales > VA-1 > Nitromaritima. Next base: position 12,284 of record JBGTUV010000007.1, read on the forward strand.
CCCGGACTTTCCTCTCTCTCGGCTCAAAAGCCGAAACAGCGATCACCCAGTTTACTTCGGAACCGCGCCTTCTTTTGTTTCTTCCCAATAAAGAATACGTGAACATTGTTCGCAATAAATTATTGTTTCTCCAGACTTCACGTCTATCACTTGCTGAGGAAGAATGTGTTGGAGGCATCCCTGGCATATATTTTCATGAATGGGTACCACAACCACACCCTCTCGCGCGTTAAAAACTTTCGTATAATGTTCTAGTAATTTCACATCAAGATTGTTCGCAGCTTGAGAGCGCCTTGGACGGATAACTTCTAATTCTTTTTCGGTGCGTTCCGACTCAGCTTCTTTTTTTAATTTATAAACGTTAAATTTTTCTTCCTCTTCCTTGCAGTTAGCTTTAAGCGGGATGAGTTCTCTTTCTTTTTCCTCAAGTATTTCCATTAATTCGAGCTCCCGATCTTCAAGAGCTAAAATTTTTTCTTTTACTGCATCGACTTCAACAAGAATTGCGCTATATTCTTTATTAGTCTTTACAGACGAAAGTTTGGTTTTAGTTTTGGCTGCATGATCGTTTTCTTCCATGACATCTATTTCTAAATCTTTGCGCTCCTTTTGTAGTTGTGCAAGACTACTCTCTGCCTCCGTCAACTGGTTATGTTTTTCTTTAACCCCTGCCTTACCCGATTCTATCTGTTTAGGAATTGCGGCCTTCCCATGTTCCAACTCACCAATTTGGTTATCTATTGCTTGAAGCTCAATCAAACTTTTCAGCTGGGGGTTCATTGAAGTAATCGTTCTTGATTTATCAGGAAAATCATTGTTAGAGCTATCTAGTAAGATTTTAATGGACTTTCTATTATTTTATTAGTTAATTGCTTGCGGATTTCCATTGCCGCGCGTGTTATTTGATGGTCGATTATCTCTATTTTTCTCTTTTGGTTAATCCATAATATTATTATGTCCTTTTATAAAAAAATCTGAGTCTCATGGAACACATGTAGCAGGAATTATTGCTGCTGAACGCAACAATGGTAAAGGTGCTAATGGCGTAGCTAATAATGTTGAAATTACTAATACAAAAAATAAATTAAGGTCTGGTTTAAATTCAACTATTATTGTTGATAACAAATTGACTAAAAAAGAAAAAATTAATTATCAGCTTGATTGGGATGTCTAATATCGGAAAAACATTTTGGTCTAAAAAACTAACAAAGCTTGGGTTCAAACATATTAACTGTGATAACATTATAGAAGAAAAACTTGGGCCAAAACTAAAAGAAAGAGGCTACCAAGGAATAGAAGATGTAGCTAAGTGGCTTGGCCAACCTCACGAAAAACAATTCAAAAAAAATGAAGCACAGTATTTAAAACTAGAGAAAGAGACAATGAATGAAATCTTTCAAAACATCAGCGCCGAAAATCAAAATATCGTAATAGACACAACCGGAAGTATTGTCCATATTGAAAGTAATGTTTTAGAAGACCTAAAAAAACATTCATTAGTTATTTATTTAGAAACACCTGAAGAAAGGAAAAAAGAAATGTATAAGAACTTCATCGCTCACCCCAAACCATTAATTTGGAAAGATAATTACAAAGATAACGACTTAGCTAAATCATATCTAGAACTACTAGAAAATCGCAGCACTCTGTACAAAGAACATGCTGATCTAACTATTCCATTTCACCAAATAGCTGAAAAGAATTTAAATGAAAAGGAATTTTTAAATTTGATTGAAAAAAACTTATGAAGCTATACAGCACTAACAATAAAGATAATATTGTAGACCTAAAGACCGCAGTTTTAAATGGGCTTGCTGAAGATGAAGGCCTTTTCATGCCAACAAAAATTCCAAAAATGAAAAAAGAATTTTTCGAAAACATTGAAAAATTAAGCTTTCAAGAAATTGCTTTTGAAGCAGCAAAACAACTTCTTTCAGAAGATATATCAGTAAAAAAACTAAAACAGATAATTGATGAAGCTATAAATTTTGATGCTCCTTTAGTAAAACTTGAAGAAAATATTTATTGCTTAGAGCTTTTCCATGGACCAACTCTAGCTTTCAAAGACTTTGGAGCAAGATTTATGTCTAGATTAATTTCTTATTTCAACAAGGAAGAAACTTTAATCCTAGTAGCTACATCTGGAGATACTGGAAGTGCAGTAGCCCATGGATTTTATAATATACCAGGAATAAAAGTTGTACTCCTTTACCCCAGCGCAAAAGTTAGCCAAATCCAGGAACAACAATTAACAACAATGGGGGGCAATATTCAAGCATTAGAAATAAAAGGAAACTTCGATGATTGCCAAACCCTAGTAAAACAAGCCATCACAGATTCAGATCTTAATAAAAACCTTAATTTAAGCTCAGCAAATTCAATTAATATCGCAAGACTAATTCCCCAATCTTTCTATTATCTTTATGCTTACGCTCAAATCAAAAAAATCAATAAAAAACCACTAGCAATTTGCGTTCCTAGTGGCAACTTTGGCAACTTAACAGCAGGCTTAATAGCTAAAAAAATGGGCTTGCCAATTAAAAAATTTATTGCAGCTACAAATGTAAATGACCCATTCCCAATTTTCTTACAAACAGGCCACTTCAAACCAAAAGATTCCGTTAAAACACTTTCAAACGCCATGGATGTTGGCAACCCTAGTAACTTCGTGCGGATACTTGAACTTTACAAATTTAATTTAGAGAATATTAGAAAAGAAATTGAATCAAAAAGCTACAATGATGAAAAAACCTTAGAAACAATGAGAGAAGTATACCAAAACTCAGATTATATATTAGATCCTCATGGTGCAATTGGCTACATGGGAATAAAAGATTTTGTTAAAAAGCACAATAAATATTGTGGAATATTCTTAGTAACTGCAGACCCCTCAAAATTTACTGACATTGTAAATAAAGCTATAGAAGTAAATCCTCCAATGCCAAAAAGACTTGAAAAATGTTTAGACAAAGAGAAAAAATCTATAGTCTTATCTAATCAGTTTAATGATCTAAAAACCTTTCTTTCTAGGATTTAAGCTTTAACGACTGTTGGTGTATGACTTTTCTTTTTACTTATTATAGTCATTATAATTATTGAGAAATAAAATTTATTTGTAATCTTGACAAAAATAGATAAATAATAATGAGGTATGTTTTATATGATGATGATTGTCAATTTTGTTCCAATTTAGTAAAGAAAACATCTTCCTTGATTGAGGGTTCAGTTATCCTATTTTCCCCTTTTAACTCTTGCAAAGGCAAGGAGATAATCTCTAATTATAATATACAAGATTTAGATTCTGTTATTTATATTGATCCTCGAGAAAAGATATTTTTAAAGGCTGCTGCAGTATTAAATATTTGTAAATTCATGAGGTTTCCGTATAATCTTTTTTCGATATTTAATATCTTGCCTAATTCTTTTTTAAATTTAGTGTATAATTTGATTTCAAAAAATAGAATGAATATATAATAATTGAGATATGAATAAAAATATATTTGGCGATCCAATAAGCGCATGTAGCAATAAACCGTTAACAGGATATTTTAGAAATGGTTGTTGTGATACAGATGATACTGATTTAGGAATGCATACTGTTTGTATTGTTGCTACCAAAGAATTTTTAACCTTCTCAAAAGAAGTAGGAAACGACCTCACTACGCCATTGCCAAGATTTGGTTTTGATGGTGTTAAACCTGGAGACAGATGGTGTTTATGTGCTTTACGTTGGAAAGAAGCGTATGATAATGGAATGGCACCCCCAGTATTTTTAGACTCTACCCATATTGAAACCCTCAAACTAATCAATTTAAATATTCTTCAGCAATTTACTTTCAATTAATACAATTTGCTTGAAAAATAGTAGATTAGTCTATTTTTTTAACATCATCAACTTAATTGGGCGGATTGGATGCGATAGA
>JBGTUV010000008.1:0-15143 GCA_041938985.1 Candidatus Nitromaritima sp.
AATTTAAGCTTGACCGAAACACAGCCACCACTAGCCAACTCCCTAACATAATCCCTAAAAGGAACACCCCCAGCATCATGCTGAAAGAATAAACTGTGCTGGAAGTACTGAAAATTAGCAGTCTTGTCCATAAAACCTCATAAGATAAGGCTGTAAAACCACATACAAAACTTACAACTATCCACAACCATTGATCCCCTTCCCATGATATTTTAGGTATAGTGAAACGTGGAAAGTGTAATCTCTTACTGCTTTCTAATGATTCCTGATAAATGCGAATTGCACTGATCCCAACAAAAAGATTAAGTACTGTGGCAGACAGCACTGTTTGCAAAACCCCGAAGTTAGCAATTAGAAAAAAACCTGCCAGCAAACAACCCAATGCAGCACCAAACGTATTGATACCGTAAAGAAGTCCCAATCTAGCATCCAATTTAATATTATCTGTGATGTAGTATTGGCTTATTATGGGTAGAGTCGCACCCATTAAGGACGCAGGGATAAACATCAAAATGAAGGCTAAAAAAGACTTGAATATGTTTTGAACCACTATGGATTCTGGAACAAAAAAACTAAACCATGAATAAATAACAGAAAATTTAAAAAGAATTAAAGAAACAATCAAACACAACAAAAATAGTGCAATCTCGATCCAACCATAGATTAAAAGCGAAGAAGATGTTTCCAAATCTTCTGAAAACTCTTTACTCAAACTACTACTATCTGATTGTGTTTTTTTACCCCCGATATGGTTGATTGCATGACCAGAAAAATAGCTACCAAACCCTAACCCCGCCATAAATGAAGCCAAAACAATTGACACCGAAAAAACGGTGTGCCCAAATGCGAGAGTGAGCATTCGAGTCCATACAACCTCATAAATCAATGCAGTAATCCCGGAGAACAAAAACAGAAAATATACAATTCGCGAACGTTTCATTTTTATATTCAATTATGTCTTTAAGATAAGTTACCTAAGGAAAAACCAAAATAATTGACATTTAAATCTGCTTCAAGTAATTTTGAAGTATAAACATATTTGGTTTTTAAAAATAATATAACAGATATATCCATCTGCAATTTAGCTAATGAACGAGAAGACACCATCAACGGAAATTATAGACCACCCCTATGCCCGTGAAAATAATGTTGAGTGGCATCCCGACGCCTGGGAAAGAGTGAAGCATGCTCCTGAGTTTGTTCGTCCCGGTATACGCAAACTAATGGTTCAACGTTGCGTTAAAAGAGGATATAAAATAGTTACTTCTGACTTTTTAACTGAAATCAGAAATGAATCGATGATGTTAGTCTCCAAAAGAGTTAAGGGCTTCGGCTTTGAAGAATTAACAATGGATTCCTTTGAAGTAGCAAAAGAAAAAATGCGACAAAGCCCAAGAAAAGTTGAAGTGATTGAAGAAATTGAAGACTTCTTATCAATGAGAACAGAAAAAAAGGACGACATCGTAGAAAAGTTTAAGAGTTATATGGAAGTCACACCCTCAAGTGGGATGCCCTGGAATAAAGAAGCACTTGAGAAAATGGAAAAAGTCCCTCCTTTTGTTCTCGGAATGGCTAAACAGACTATTGAAGCACGAGCTAGAGAACGTGGAGATAAAATGGTTACCCCTGGCATCATTGAGGAAGTGTTTACAAACATAATGCCTGCATCTGCCAAACAAGCCATGGGTATAGAAGTAACTGAAGATGAATTAAAAGAGGAACAAACCCAGACCGATGCTCCTCAAGACATACCTGAATTCGAGCTTAAATGGCATGACGACGCTCTCCAAAAAGTTATGCGAATTCCTATTTCATTCATACGTAATATGGCAGTTAAACGTATCGAGCAGGAGGTTAAAAAGGAAGGACCCGATAAGGAAGTTACAATGGAGCTATTTGAGAAGTATCGATTCAGTTTTTAACCGAAAGGAAAATTATGGATTTCACAGTAGATTGGGTATTCCCCGTTGGATTAGGAATTTTAGGTTCTATATTAGCCCTTTTCAATTGGGAAACTAAAGCCGCGCTAGTAAAGATTAGAAAGAACAAACGCCGATAGAAGTTTTTTATATTTTATATACCTGTCGGATAGTCTATAAACTCAGTCTTGATTCCGAATTGTTCTTCAAGATGTTTCCCGACGGCCTTAACCCCTCCGGTTTCTGTCGCATAATGGCCAGCTAAAATCAGCACACATTCATTTTCTATGGCTTCGTGATAATGGTGATTAGAACCCTCTCCCGTGAGATAAGCATCAAGACCAGCCATCGCAGCCTGACTTAAAATATCTGCCGCCCCGCCAGAAACAATTCCAAGAGTCTGCACCTCTCCTGATCCGATCACTTTAACAGGTGACCCTAGTTTGCCTTCTAGTTTCTCGCCCAATTCTTCTGCTGATAGTGTTTTCAATCGGCCTTTGAATCCAATTTTCTGCCCTTCATATTCCCCGAAAGGTTCAAGCTCATTAAGCTCTAACTGGTCTGCCAGCACCTTGTTGTTTCCTAATACCGGGTGCATGTCCAATGGAAGGTGCGCTGAGTATAGGCCAAGATTTTCACGTATCATGGTAGAAACCTTATCGTAAAAATTTCCACGGATCGGTTTTACCCCACCCCAAAGCATCCCGTGGTGAACAAACATCATGTTACACTCTGCCGCAACAGCTTTTTCAATTGTTGCCATGCACAAATCTACAGCTAGTCCGACTTTTTTGATATCGCCGGTGTTCTGTACTTGCAGCCCATTCATGGCATTAGAAGAATCCTTGATCTCTTTAATATCAAGCAAGTTGTCGAGATAATGACTAAGTTGTAAAATGTCCATAAAAAAAGTATAAACGAGCAAAAAGTAATTAACAAAATATTTTAATACCCTTTCCCTACACACAACAATTAAGGGTTGAACGGGCACTCTTTAATAAGTGAATGCTACAGCAGAATGGTTCAGTTCATCTTCAAAAGCATAGGTCAACGTATTGTCCTTCTATTTTTCATTTCAATCATTTCTCATGCGATAGTCCACTTAGCGCCGGGAGAACCCAGTTTGGTTGATCCCTCCAACCCTAGAATGAAAGCTGAGGACATCCAACGAATACGTACGGCCTTTCATTTAGACGAACCACTTTATGCCCAATATGTTTACTGGATGAAAGATTTGTTTACCGGTGAACTCAAATCTTTCAAAGATAATCAGCCAGTTCTGAAAAAAATATGGGACCGTTTTCTTAATTCGCTCCCGTTGTTTATTGTCGGAACGCTTATCACCTGGTTTCTAGCTTTTCCCGTTGGAATTCAGGCAGCGCTCCGTCGTGGATCGGTATTTGATAAGGTCGGAACGTTTCTATCTTACGCATTAATTTCGATTCCGGGGTTTTTCCTTTCTTATATTTGTATTATTTTTATGGTCAAAACATTTAACGTCCCCGTAATTGGCATGCGAACGTTTGGCCTTGAAAATGCGAGCCTGATGTTACGCTCTATGGATCGTGTATGGCATTGGACGCTACCAGCTTTTATGTCAGCAGTGGCAGGGGTAGCTATTCTTTCCCGCTATGTACGATCACAAATGTTAGAAGTCATCAATCAAGATTACATTCGTACCGCTCGAGCCAAGGGGCTATCGGAAGATACTGTCATTTACCGGCACGGGCTTCGGAATGCCTTGCTTCCATTTATAACTATGTTTGGCTTGACCATTCCAAGCCTAATCGGTGGTTCTGTCATATTTGAAACTATCTTCGCATGGCCGGGGATGGGTCGACTAGGTTTCGAGGCAATTCTTGCAAGGGATTTTCCGGTAATACTCACACTCAATTTTATTTCAGCTGTCCTGGTACTCATAGGCACTTTTGTGTCGGATATTCTTTACGCAGTAGTTGACCCACGTATCAAATTTTAAAGGACCCTAGGGTGAACGAAACAGAAGACACGCAAAACATAGAAGGACTAAAACCGGCAGTCAGTCTGTTCGAAGAACGATGGAATATCTTCAAACTAAATCGCCTTGCCTATTTTAGTTTTATCTTTTTAATCTTTCTTTTTGTGCTCGCCCTTATAGGAAAAGTACTGACTCGTTGGATCGTTGTGTTTGACCCACAATTAGTAAGACTGCCGGAAAAGTTTCTTCCTCCCTTAACGCCCTTTACTAGCGAAATCGTTTCCGCTGAGTACGCCCCTAAGTTCAATATATATTTGTTGGGAACTGATGAACTTGGGCGCGATATATTCGCACGCATGTTAGAGGGAACTTCTATTTCATTAACAGTAGGTTTTGTTGCTGTGAGTATTTCGATTTTTCTCGGGATATTTTTTGGGGGAATCGCGGGGTTTTACGGCAGGCTAAAGTTTGGGTTTATTACCATAGATACAATGATCATGCGTTTTGTAGATATCATGCTATGTTTCCCTACTTTTTTCTTGATTCTAACCGTGGTGGCTTTATTACCTCCAAGCATATACAACATCATGATTGTGATAGGGCTGACTAGCTGGATGGGTACAGCCAGGTTCGTCCGTGCTGAATTTTTAGCACTGAGGGAATTAGACTACGTCGCCGCAGCTCGTAGTCAGGCTATTCCAGAATGGAGAATTATATTTATACACATGGTCCCAAATGCTATCGCACCAGTTTTGGTTTCAGCGACCATTGGTGTCGCAACCGCTATCCTCACGGAATCAAGCCTCAGTTTTCTTGGGTTCGGAGTTCAACCACCAGACGCCACATGGGGAAACATTCTTGCCGACGGTAAACAGTTCATTTTCGATGCCCCATGGATTACGTTTATTCCCGGATTCAGCATTTTATTTGTAGTGCTCGCCTTCAACCTTTGTGGTGAAGGACTGCGTGAAGCCTTTAATCCTAGGCTCAAAGAAGGAATATGATTTTTCTCCGAGCAAAAAAGCCATGATTTATCTGCAAAATCTACACAAGCAATTTGGTCCTAAAATAATCCTTAAAAATGTTAATTTTCATCTACGCCCTGGCGAGCGTGTGGGACTGGTCGGAGAAAATGGAACCGGAAAAACTACCTTGTTTCGTATCATAATGAAAACGGAGTCATCTGATTCCGGAAAAATTATTTTTCGAAAAGGCGCCCAGGCAGCCACACTCGAACAAGAACTCAACGCTTATAACGGTTCCGTTTTAGAACGCGTAATATCAGGAGACCATTCTTTGCAAGTTATTCGCAGAAAAATGGACGACTTGGAAAAACAAATATCCTCCGATCCAACTTCTGAGGCCGCGACATCACATTACGGAAAACTACAGCATCAGTTTGAGCAGCTAAATGGCTACGAGCTAGAACCTAGGGCTTCCACTATTCTTTCGGGGCTTGGTTTCAGTGATGATAAGTTCAAGAAACCTCTTAATGAGTTTTCAGGTGGATGGCGTATGCGAGTTGAAATGGCGCGACTCCTTTTACAAAATCCGGATATTCTTTTACTGGATGAGCCGACTAACCATTTCGATTTAAAATCAGTCGAATGGCTTGAAGGATTTCTGAAAAATTACGACGGTAGCCTGCTGCTTATCTCCCATGATCGACGATTTCTTAATAATCTCGTCACAAGAATTATTGAGCTTGATCGGGGGATATTAACGGCCTATTCGGGTAATTACAATGACTTTGAGCGCTTGAAAAAAGAACGAGAAGCCCAACTCCTATCAGAATCAGTGAATCAGCAGAAGCGCATCACCGAAATCGAGCGTTTCATAGAGCGCTTTCGCGCCAAGAATACGAAAGCTACTCAAGTTCAGAGTCGGATTAAGATGCTCAATAAAATGGAACGCATCGAAACTATGACCGATACAAAAACCGTAGGCTTTCGCTTTCCGCAACCAGTGCGTACTGGCCGCATCTCTATGGAGTTGGATAAAATCGATAAGAGTTATGGAGACAACATCGTCTACCAAAACTTTTCTATCAGAATAGAACGGGGGTGGAAGGTGGCTCTTGTAGGAGAAAACGGTGCTGGAAAATCCACACTCATGAAGCTCCTAGCAGGAATCATTTCTCATGACAGTGGAAAAATTCAACCTGGGCATAATGTCACGCGTTCCTACTATGCTCAACACCAAGCAGATGCGCTCGACCCCAAAAAAACAGTTTTAGAATCAATGGATGAATTGAGTCATAACCTCTCGCGCACCCGATTGCGCACGATCCTTGGATCATTTTTATTTTCTGGTGATGATGTAAACAAAAAGGTTAGTGTCCTGTCTGGTGGAGAACGTTCAAGGCTTTCCATCGCTCGTATGCTAGCATCACCTTCATCGTTGCTTCTTCTAGATGAACCAACCAATCACCTCGATATGCGTTCATGCGAGGTGCTCTCCGCCGCACTGGCTGATTACGAAGGAACCCTTTGCATCATTTCTCATGACAGATATTTTCTTGATGGATTTATTAACAGGGTTTGGGAAGTCAAACAAGGTTCTGTGAGCGAATATATTGGTAATTATAGTGAATATGAAAACTCCAAAACTCAGGAACTTGAAATTGAGTCATCAAACTCGACCGTATCTATCAGAAAACCTTCGGCATCTTATTTCCAGAAGAATCATGAGCGCAAACGTCTTGAAGCAGAAAATAGAAACATTAAACACCAAACCTTGAAACCATTGCGCTCTAATCTTAAAAAAATTGAAATCCAGTTAGAGAGAGTGCTAACAGAAAAAACAATAATCGAAAACAAACTGGCAAACTCGGTCATTTATGAACCAAGGAATAAAGCTCAACTTCTAGAAACTCTCAGCAGTCAAACGGAACTTGCCAATGATGAAAAAAATCTCACTGAAGAATGGAATAGTCTTTCATCCCAAATTGAGGAATATGAGTCTAGCAGTACACCAAAAAATTAAATAAATGATGGTAACTATTCTTTATATTTTAGTTTTGATATTTTTTATTTTACTCGCCGCAATGGTTATTGTTCCCGTTTTTTTCGGTGCTCCGTGGCACCCCTTGTCCGACGAAAATATTAACCGAATTATAAAATTTGCTGACCTACAACCCGGAGAAACTTTCTATGACCTTGGGTCGGGAGATGGGCGAGTTCTAATTGCGGCATCAAGCAATCAATGTCTACGTGGAGTTGGAGTGGAGATTGATCCAATAAAAGTTTGGCTTTCCAGATATTTTATAATAGCAGCAAAACTAACCAACAAGATTCGCATTCACCGAGGCAACATGTTTGATTTTGATGTAAGCGAAGCCGATGTCATATACCTTTATCTTACACATCAGGCACTCGACCGGTTATTCCCAGAAATTTTAGATCGCATGAAACCTTCCGCACGGATCATTTGCTACCGATTCTGCATTCGTAACCTTGAACCAACCAAAATGAATAAAGACAAAAATCTTTTTTGGTATCAAGTAAACAAAGGAAGGACCGTGAATGAATATTCTTAAGAAAAGACTCCGCTTTAACTAAAATGTTTTATTTAGTATCAACCAGATCGCTCCAGACGTAGGCTTTTCTACCACCTAAGTCAACCAAAAGCCAAGGTTTTCCGTTAAAATTGACTTTCGTCCTACGAATCAAGGCCAAGCGATCACCTTTATTCAGTTGGCCTACCTCAGGAAATTTTGGTCCAGGACCGTTTTTTAATGAAACTCCATCAATTTTAGCAATTACTGATCTAGTATTAGCAAAGGGCGCAGCAGAAGTAGGAGGTGTTGGCATCTTAACTACAGGAGACGTGGGCTGTTTTAATGTTGGAGGGGTAAGGTTAGATACCATTAAATTTTCAGGTTCTAAGGGTCTGGATGCAGTTACCACCTCATCTTGGGTCGGTTTATTTAAAGATTTAACCCTGGGGACAGTTGGTTTTTGTGGCTCTTGTATAATTGGCTTAGTAAGATTAGCCACACTTAGTTTCTCTTTCTTGATTTCGGCAACTGGGTCAACTTGAGTTCCCACTCCTTCATCAAAACGAATGAAAATTGGATTCGACACTAAGTAATTTTCGGGATCTGCTTCCACTTTAAGCCGGTAAAATATTGGACCGTCATTTTTATCAAAATTCACATCACGCCAAGTCAATTCATATGGAAGTGCTATCGTTTCCTTTTTTACTTCCAGACCGTTACGGATAACTGACAAACGAACCGTTTTTTCTGTTCCATTTGTCATGCGAATCTTAATTTTTAGCTCAGGAAAATCATTCGATACTAGCTCTTCACCCATGTTAGCCTGACGACCTGATAGAGCATCACTTACCGTAAAATCATCTAATGAAATTCTTTCATCTCCTGTCTGGCGCACTGCATACATACGTCCGCTGGCCATAGCATCAAGAACATCGTCACGAGATTTTTGGCGAACGAGGAATATAGTTCGAACTTCACCAAACTTGGTTCTTCCGTCCTCACATAAATAATTATTCCCACCATAACCCCATACTGGTTTTTCTCGCTGACCTTGAATATATTCACCCAATACATTATCCCATTCGTTTCCAGGCTCAATTTGCATAACTGGAAAATCGGCGATGGACTGAAAACCAGTGTAATCAGAAGTTAACATTAAGTCTTTCGGATAGGGATCGGTCTTGTAAGCAACCCGTCCTTTTTGTTTTATTTCATTAGGATCTTCCATATGGTTCCAGAAAACCAATCCGCCGTTACTATTTACATAATTAATTAATTCTTGATAGGGTTGAACACCCAAGTCCCCTTTATACTGACTAAATGGAGAGCTTCTAAATGGTATATTATTGAGAGCAAGGAGAAACATGATTCCTGCAATCAACCCGGTAAGCTTCTTCTTATATCCTTTCAAAAACGCCACGAGGAACAGTAAAAAAAAGATAACGCATCCCACAAAGTACTGCTGATAATGTGCTAAGTACCGCTTGGAAAAATTACTATCCAAAATAGGTAATTGCTCGTAAAACTCCGGCGTATCAAACCCAACTACGAAGAGGTGCTTGCCCAGGTTATTAGCAACAAGGTTGCCGTTAAAAACATTCCCCGTCCAATAGTAAAATGGGGCAACCTCCGCACCAGAAATAAGAAGGGTCTCTTCAAACTGCTTGTCGTTATCATTGATTTCTGAAATATAAGCCGGTGCACCTACAGTAAGAATTGAGGAGCTCTCATTTCGCTTTCTAATGATACGCTCTAGGGGGACTATCCCGTATTCCAAAGCATCACGAGCTTGATCACCAAAAATCACCGTATCGATTCCCTTTACACGGGCCTGTTTGGCTACTTCCTGGAGCGTAGAGCACCCACGACTAAAGCGAGTTTTCACATCGGCAACCCCATCCAATTGTATAAAACCCGCAAAAATGATATCCGCTGATGCCAGCAGAATAACTATTACTCCGACTAAAATAAAAGGCACCTGAAAGCGATACGATTCCCTTGTGAAATAATAATTCACTCTATATTTCTCATCTTTGATTATTCTACAAGAATTTTTTTAGCCTTTAGACCAACTCGTAGGACATCGTATCATTTTTAGAAGCAGCGACCTAGAGGAGGGAGTCAAATACGTAAGCCAAGTATTGATAAGCCTTTGTTATCGTCACCATTCATTTAATTGTTGTTTGCCCAGTAGGCACATAACCCCCATTGTTTGATTTATTTTTTAGATATATGATACGATATTGCCGATGCGGTATTATAACAACTCCTTCCGCTCCGCGAGACCCAAAAGTTGATCAAGCAGATAAAAGACTTGATTATCAATCTATGGGCTCCACGCTCAGGAAAGACCTTAGATGATAAAAAAAATTTTAGTCGCCGACAACAGTATCACTATACAAAAGATCGTGGCCATGGCCTTTGAACATGAAGATGCTGTTGTTGAGGGTATTAGTAAGGGGAAAGATGCACTCGACAAAATGAAAACTTTTGAACCAGACATCGTTTTGGCGGATATTGACATGCGAGATTTGACAGGATTTGAATTATCTAAAAAAATCAAAAATGACCCAAAATTTAACTCCACAAAAGTACTTCTTTTAGCTAGTGACTTTGAGAGCTTCAGTAAAGATTTATTTGATAGTTCCGGCGCTGATGACCACATTTCAAAACCTTTTAAATCAGAAGACATTATAAAAAAAGTTAACGATTTACTTGCAGAAAAACCGCCTGACTCCATTGTTGAAACTATCAACCTAACTCCGGTTGACTTAGACGTTTCTGTTGAATCCACTGAAACAACTATTGAGCTTTCTACAGAAGACATGGTCGAAGAAGAGAATTCTACTATCAATCTTTCCTCGGCAGACCTGGATGAATCAATAGACCCTGCCCCTGTAGAAGAGGTAGAACAGAAGAAATTTGAAGAAGATACTCTCGACGCAATGATCAAGGATGTCGAATCCTTAAAAAAAGCAGTCGAGCCTTCAGATGCTGACTATGACGAACTGAGCGAAGAAGTAGCTCCTACGCAGGAAGATGCCGTCGGGGATGAGTTGGACATGGCTTTCCGAGAGATAGTAAATTTTGGTTCTCCAAAAGAACCCGATAATATTTCAAGCAACCAACTTGAACCGATCAGTGGACCCTCCACCGTAGAGGGTATTATCCCCGAACCGGAGGACCTGCTGGGGGGAATAACTTCCTCCACGGTGGAAGGGGGGAAAAGGCTAACTGTCCCGAGTTCGATGGGGAAAAATTCTTCTCGCCCTTCACAAGTATCTCATAAGATTAAAAGCCAGCAAGCCACAGCTACGCAAGAGAACCAAACCGCGACAGACAAAGTCAGGCATCCCCTGGAAGATATGATTCATGCTTCTATTGAAAGAGAACTTTCCGAACTGTCAAATAGCATCACTCAATCTGTACGAGAAATAGTTCAAGAAATCACCCCAAAAATTGTTAGAGAAATTGTAAAAGAAGAAATCGACAAGATCAAAAATTCATGAGAAGCGTAAGTCGTTTCTCCGGTCCAATCTGTTTCTCAAAATAAAACTACTTTAATTTTTTATCTATCTGCGTGGTAATACATCTACGCATGTTTATTTTTTTATTCCACATCTTCTCAGAGTTGAATTCTACGGGAGAACCTTTCCCTTAATTATAAGAAAAACTGGCTTGATGAAAATTCTCTATTCATGGATCAATTAGAAAAAATTTACAGCCCAAAAGAAGTTGAGGAACGCTGGGGAAAATACTGGGAGGAAAACCGATTGTTTCATGGTGATGAAACATCAACGAAAAAACCATTTTCAATAGTAATTCCACCCCCAAATGTCACCGGGTCCCTGCACATGGGGCATGCCTTCAACAACACACTCCAGGATATTCTTGCCCGCTGGAAACGTATGTTGGGATTTGAAGTTCTATGGCAGCCGGGAACGGACCATGCTGGCATCGCCACTCAAAATGTCGTTGAGCGTCAATTACACGCTGAGGGAATCAATCGCCAAGAAATAGGGCGCGAAGAATTTATCAAGCGTGTCTGGAAGTGGCGAGAGGAATCGGGGGGAACTATTAATCACCAGTTAAGTAAACTGGGGAGTTCTTTGGATTGGGAAAGAGACCGATTTACGATGGATGAAGGTCTTTCAAAAGCAGTGCGAGAAGTTTTTGTCTCTCTTTACGAAGAGGGATTAATTTATAAGGGGGACTACATAATCAATTGGTGCCCTAGATGCCTAACAGCACTCTCGGACCTGGAGGTGGAACACCAGGAGACCCAAGGGCACCTTTACAACATAAGATATCAATTCAAAAACAGTAAAAGTTCATTAACTATAGCGACGACACGCCCTGAAACTTTGCTAGGCGATTCCGCTGTCGCAGTAAATCCAAAAGATGAACGCTACCAAAGTATGATTGGTGAAACGCTCATCCTTCCCCTCCTGGGACGAGAACTCCCACTGATTGGAGACAATTATGTTGACTCCTCTTTCGGGTCGGGAGCACTAAAAGTAACTCCCGCACATGATCCTAATGATTTTGAGCTTGGGCGTCGCCATGATCTAGAGCTGATTAATGTTATGAATCCTGACGGTTCTATGAACGAAGAAGCTGGCCCACTCTACCAAGGGCTTGATCGTTTTACCTGCCGACAAAAATTAGTTGAAAATCTAAAAGTACAAAATTTTTTGGAAAGCATCGAAGAACATACGCACTCCGTAGGACACTGTTACCGTTGTCATACAGTAGTGGAACCTTATGTGTCCACTCAATGGTTTGTTAAAACTAAACCTCTCGCCAAATCGGCGATCGAGACTGTGAAAAGTGGCCGCATACACATAGTCCCTAAACTTTGGGAAAACACCTATTTTAACTGGATGGAAAATATCCGTGATTGGTGTATTTCAAGACAAATCTGGTGGGGTCACCAGATTCCTGCATGGAACTGTCCAGCATGCGAGAAAGTAACAGTTGCTCGGGAAACTCCAAAGACGTGTTCTCACTGCGAAGAAGGTAACCTAATTCAGGAAGTCGATGTTCTTGATACTTGGTTTAGTTCTGCGCTTTGGCCTTTCTCAACATTAGGCTGGCCTGAACAAACTCAAACTCTGAAAAAGTTTTACCCCACGTCAGTGCTTTGCACGGGATTTGACATTCTCTTTTTCTGGGTAGCAAGAATGATCATGATGGGGATTAAATTTATGGACAATATTCCCTTCCACAGTGTTTATATCCACGCGCTAATTCGCGATTCTGAAGGGCAGAAAATGAGCAAGACAAAAGGAAATGTAATCGACCCATTAACCATGATGGACAAGTACGGCACAGATGCTCTCCGCTTCACATTAGCAGCATTTGCCGCACAAGGTCGCGACATAAAACTTTCAGAAGAACGCATCGAGGGATACCGAAATTTTTGTAATAAATTATGGAATGCTTCTCGTTTTGTATTGATGAATCTAGATGACTACAATGGAACCTACAAATTAATCCCTAATGGAGAGCGCCCCGCAGCACACCGTTGGATTCTAAGTCGCTTAAATGAAGCATGCCGCGAAGTTAACCATGCGCTTGAGGAATTTAAATTTAATGACGCGGCTTCTTCCATATACAAATTTATATGGAACGAATACTGTGACTGGTTTTTGGAACTATCCAAACCTCATTTGTATGGTGGAGACGACCGCAAAGAAACTCAAAATATACTTGTCTATGTACTGGAAAATTGCCTGCGCTTACTCCATCCATTTATGCCATTTATCACGGAAGAAATACACAGCAAACTGCCAGGAACAAGCGGCAGCATTATGGAAGACTCATTTCCGGAGTACAAAGAAAATAATGTGGATTTAGAAGCAGAAAAAACTTTTTCCACTGTCATTAATGTCATTGACTGTGTGCGTAATGTTCGCGGAGAAATGAATTTAAACCCCGGCCTCAACCTTGATCTTCTCATTAGAACCAAGCATGATCATGAGGTTGCAACATTAAAATATAACACAAAATATATCAATAGTTTAGGCCGGGCAAACCTTATCGAATTCGGCCCCACAGTAAAAAAACCAAGGGTATCCATCTCATCCGTTTGCGACGAAATGGATATCTTCATTCCTCTCGAAGGAAAAATTAATTTTACAGAAGAAAAAAAACGCGTCGAAAAAGAGTTGAAAAAAATTGAAAAAGATATCATAGTCTTGGATAAGAAACTCTCCAATAAGAATTTCATCGATAAGGCACCCTCAGAGGTTATCGAGAAAGATAGTCAGAGAAAAAAATTCCTCTCTGAAAAACAAGCGCGACTGAGAATCCACCTGGAAACTGTTAATATTGCGCTCTCCTGACAAAATTTAGATTAAGTTGGGAAACAACCCAAAGTTATTTGTATTTTATGGAAGCCACGACAAAACCCATAACACGAGAAGACATTTCCGAAGAAGCCAAGTGGGATCTCAACGGTTTATATTTGCAGGAATCCTTGTGGCAGGAGGACTTTAAAAAATTAGAAGCAAACCTCGCAGGTTACGAATCTTTTAAGGGAACCCTTGCCAGTTCAGCGAAAACCATTAAAGCATGCATTGAGTTTGACATCGGTATCTCTCGAAAGATAGAAAAGCTTTATACCTATGCCCACCTTCGGAACGACGAAGATAAAACCCACGCCAAAAACCAAGGCAATTTTGAAAAAATAGTTCGTTTGCATACACTTGCAGCACAGGCGAGTAGCTACATTCCATCCGAACTCATGGCTATTTCAGAAGATCGAATGAACCAATTCTTGGAGGATAAGGAATTGAGTTTTCACAAACTACACTTAGAGAGAATACTACGATATAGGAAACACACCCTCTCTGAAAAAGAAGAAAAACTTCTTGCCTCGTCTGCAGAAATCGCTAGAACTGCACGGGATGCCTTTGAAATGCTGGATAACGCAGACCTCAAACTTGGTACCGTTATGGACGAAAACGGGAATGAAGTAGTTATTACACAAGGAAACTTTCAAAGCATAATGCAAAACCAAGACCGTAGAGTCCGTAAAGAAGCTTTTGAAGAATTCTATAGCGCATATTCTGACCATCAATACACATTCGCATCTCTTCTTTCCAGCAATATCAAGAAAGATATTTTTTATGCCCGTGAGAAAAATTACGCTTCGGTCAGAGAAAAAGCCATGTTTAGCGAAAATATCCCCGTTGAGGTCTACGACAACCTCATTGCATCGGTTCACGAAAACATGGCACCTCTACACAAATATTTTTTCTTAAGGAAAAAGATCCTTAAACTTGATCAAATTCATATCTACGATACGAGCGTACCATTGGTAAAAAGTATTCATTGGCATGTCGGGTACAACGATTCAGTGAAAAAAATTCTCAACTCCCTCCAACCCCTAGGGTCTGACTACACAGAAGTGCTAAGAAAGGGGCTTATCCAAGATCGTTGGGTAGACCGTTATGAGTCAAAAGGCAAACGAAGTGGAGCCTATTCGTCGGGGTGTTATGACTCAAATCCTTTTATCCTGATGAATTACCAAGAAGATAATATAAACAGTATGTACACCCTAGCCCATGAAGCAGGACATTCCATGCACTCGTTTCTCTCACGAAAGACACAACCCTACCTTTACGCTGATTACACTATTTTCGTTGCAGAGGTAGCATCTACTTTCAATGAAGTCCTTCTCACAAAACACCTTCTTTTACAGGATATTAGTAAAAGTATGAAAATTTACCTGATTTGCAGAGAAATAGATAATCTGCGAGGA
>JBGTUV010000009.1:0-15032 GCA_041938985.1 Candidatus Nitromaritima sp.
AAATCTCTCTAGCGGTTGTAATGTTATTTTAGTTATTAATTCTTTATCTAAACAGAGATTAATAAAATCAGGATTTTTTTTCCTTATTTCTCTGAATTCAGGTAAGTACCTACCTGCTTGGCGCATAAACCATATGGGCGTTACATCGGTTGACTCACCTCGACAGGCTTTCAAAAATATAAACTCGTTGTCTTCTATCATGTTTCCTAAATATTTTTTGGGAGTGAAATAATCGGTAGATTATAGGTAGGTGAGAAACGATAATCAATCGCTTTCTTATTTATCTTTACGTTAGCTATAATGCCGTTGTACAAGATTTATCTCATCTTTAACTATGTCCTCTTCCTCATTCGTTAAAATTTTATTTAATATAGGCAACGCTTTTTTACCGAGTAGTTCACCTAATGCCCAAACGACATGAGCGCGGATGAGCGGCTCATGATCAGAAAGCGCATCAATTAGAGGACCAACCGCAGAGAGATTACCGGAGTTTCCAAGAGCCACTGCAACATTTCTCAATAAGCCCCTCCTTTTTGTCCTTTTTACGGGGCTTTTTTTGAAACGCTTTCTAAAAGCCTCATCATTTAAACGCATCAGCTCAATAAGCTGAAAAGAACCATCTCGCGCACGAAATGATTCCTCATCTGTCTTCACAGCAAACGAGTTCCAAGGACAGACGATCTGACAATCATCGCAACCATAAATATGATTTCCCATAGCCTTTCTAAATTCTAAAGGAATAACTCCTTTAAGTTCAATGGTTAGGTATGAAATACACCTTCTCGAATCCAAGATGTAAGGCGCAACTATTGCCTGCGTGGGACAAATATCTATACAACTCCTGCAAGTACCACATTTATCCAATGAAGGTTCTGAAACTTTAAGAGGAACGTCTACCAGAATTTCGGAAATAAAATAATAGGAACCTACATTCTCGGTTATTAAATTAGTATGCTTACCAACCCAGCCCAACCCTGCACTTTGTGCTAATGGTTTTTCTAAAATCGGACCGGTATCAATATATATTTTGGTCTGACATCCCTCAAATTCTTCTCTGATTTTTTCCTCCAACTTTTGATGCCTTTGGATCAATACTTTGTGGTAATCTTCGTTAAGAGCATAAAGTGAAATATCTCCCCGTTTTTTTTTATTAACAAAACTCATGTCCTTATCTTCAGTCAAATAATTTGTTCTTAGACAAACAACTGATTGCACTCCAGAAAGAACCATATCTAAACTGGAACGTTTTTCAGCATTACGACGCATATAGGACATTTCGCCTTGATAATCCAAATTGAGCCACTCCTTATAATTTTTGATAGATTTAGAAGGTAATACTCGAGTCACTCCGAAACCATCAAAACCCAATTCCTTAGCAAAGTTTTCTATACGTAAAGTTTTTTCATTGATTGAAGACATTTCTCATATTCTTAAGTTTGATTTTGTGGTCGTGGACTTCGGTTTACATTCCTATTATAATTTAATTATCCGAGTATATTCTTCTCTAAGTTAAATGCGCCATATGATTAGGAAATAAATCCATGAATAAAACAGGGTATATTTTTCACGCTCAATATCTTAAACACGATACAAAATCTCATCCAGAAAATTCGGGACGATTGAAAGCTATACAAGATAAAATCGAGTCATCAAAAATATATTCACATTTGCACTTTCCAGAACCTCGACGTGCCACTGACGATGAACTTGCTGCAAACCACGACATGGGTCATATTGACGATGTCCGCAATAGTTGTCGGAGCGGTGTTCAAAATCTAGATGGAGACACCGTTATTTGCCCCGACTCCTGGGATGCGGCGACTCTAAGTGCTGGAGCTGGTCTAACAGCTATCGACCAAATTATAACAGGTCAGCTAGACAACGCTTTCACTGCCGTGCGTCCACCTGGTCATCATGCTGAAAAAGATCGCGCAATGGGATTTTGTTTATTTAATAATGTTGCCATCGCCGCTCGGTACGCGATAAAAAAACATGCCCTAAACCGAGTGTGTATTTTTGATTGGGACGTTCATCATGGAAATGGAACACAACATTCTTTTTATTCCGACCCGTCCGTCCATTATAGCAGCATCCACCAATACCCGTTTTATCCAGGAACTGGTGATAAAATTGAAACCGGCACCGGAGATGGCTTAGGAACAACTCTCAACTTCCCTCTCGAAGCCTTTTCCGGAGATTTGATCTATTTGGACATTATCGAAAATAAACTTATACCAGTAATTCAAAATTTTAAACCCGATCTAATAATTATTTCTGCCGGATTCGATGCGCATGAAGATGACCCTCTTGGTCAAATGAAAATTTCATCCGATTGTTATCGTAAAATGACTTCGATGATTTTAAAACTGGCTGAGGAGGTTTGCGATGGGAGATTACTTTCTATGCTAGAGGGAGGTTACAATCATAAAGCCTTAGCTGATTCTGTTTTTGAACATGTTAACGCTTTGCTAACTGGACCGTGATGGAGAAGCACTAAAAAAATACTGGGAGCGTAGATCCCTTTTTCACCCTCAAGATTAATTAAACTTTAAAGGTAGAATCGATCATAACGGAATTTTGTTTAAACTTCCTCTCCCACCAAAAAATCATGACCCTGATTGAAAGAAATAAAATTAATCGCAGGATAGCTATCCTTTCCTTGATAGTTGCTCTTGGGGTGGTTCTACACCGCTTAGAAATACTCATCCCCCTACCTTCCCCGTGGATAAAACTAGGTCTTGCCAATGTGATGTCTCTCGTCACACTTATATTTTTTGGTCTTCGCGATGCAGTTACGGTTACTCTGTTAAGGATAATGCTGGGCTCTATTATTGGTGGAACATTTCTAAGCCCGACATTTTTTCTGAGCTTGTCTGGAGGAGTAATGTCAGTATTTGTAATGTCTTGGGTATATTTCTATGGCAAAAGTCCGTTTAGTTTGGTTGGGGTAAGCGTTTGTGCCGCTTACACGCATACTCTCACAACTGTTATATGTGTCTATTTTTTCTGGGTTCAGCAGGAATTCATCTTTAAACTTTTACCAGTCTTTTTTATGTTCACACTTATTGCGGGTATTCTTACAGGGATCATTGGAAATTTTATTGCTAAAAAACTGACGGAGAGGGAATTCGTTTAAACAACTAAATTTCACAAAAACAACTGCGTTTTCCTTCCATTTAAACATGAAGTGTCGTAAAGACACCTTGAGATTTTACATTCTGAATTTCCCTATTTCTTAAATAATCCCAAACGCTTAACTATTTTTTTGATAGCTTCGGAAACCTCTTTTACGCTTATGCTCTCAAGGCATTCTGGTTTATGGTGTAGAGAAGCTTCACATTCCTCAAAAAAGCGTTGCTTGCAAGGAGAGCATGAATAATTTCGAGTCACTATTTCTTGTTTTTTAACATCGATAAAAGGCCCTGTAGTGGCTGCCTGTCCCGGGCCAAAAATACCTACGACTGGTGTGCCCGCAAGCGAAGCCACGTGTAATAACCCACTATCATTACCAATGAACAGCTGACTTACCTTAAGCAATTGAGTGATCTCAGCAAGATCAAGTTTTACAACGATCGTTATCTTTTCGGAAGAACAGAATGAACTAATCTTTTCAAGTAATAACTTCTCCTCATAAGTGCCTAGAAGGATAATTTTATAGAATAAGATTTGATGAGGTTTTGACAAAGTATACCAAAGCGTTCGGCATGCCAAGCACGCTCAAGTTTTGATGCGCCCGGATGAATGGTTATCATCAAATCTTTTTTACCCACCCCCACTGAGCGAAGGGTCTTTTTCAACACCACCGAACTCTCGTTAATCCATTTTGAATCATAGCAATCTGGGGGTAAGCCTGAGTTCAAGGGAGAAAGGATTTTATGAAAGTAATTGACGCGATATAATGTTTTTTTGTTTTTTAAAGTAACGGGAATAGAGTGAGTTAGCAATATTCGGCGTCCCTCCGTTCTATAACCAATCCGAACTCCTGCTCCCATGAACATCAACATTAATGCACTATGAAACGAATTAGGAAAAGCAATTCCGAGGTCAAACTTGTACTTTCTTAATCCGCGCGCGTACTTATACTGCTTGATGTAACCATCTCCTTTATTTTTTGGGAACTGCAAAACACTATCCACTACCGTGTGATTGGATAATAATTGACCGGTAGGAAATTTCACGATGGCGGTGATTCTAGCATTTGGATAAATATTACGTAAGGTTTGCAGCGCTGGAAGGGATAGCACTACATCGCCAATCCAACTAGGCATCCACAGTGCGATATGAAATATTTCTTTTTTATTCAGCATAGCTTATCTTGCATAAATTTCTAAAATTGTATCAATTTAATTCCTTATTTTTCCCGACGAATTTTTGCGCCCAATTTAAAAAGTTTTTGTTCTATACCAGAGTATCCACGGTCAATGTGATAGACGCGGGAGATAATAGACTCTCCTTTAGCTGCCAATGCGGCTAGAACTAGTGAGGCGCTCGCCCGTAAGTCAGTCGCCATGAGAGGCGCTCCACTTAATTCTTTGACTCCACCCACAACAGCTGTTCGGCCCTGTATAGTTATATCTGCGCCCATACGCTTCAGTTCTGCTGCATGCATGAACCTATTCTCAAACACCGTTTCAAGGATAATACTCTGTCCTTTTGCAAGTGTCATTAAAGCCATGAATTGAGCCTGCAAATCTGTCGCAAAACCTGGATGAGGTTGTGTCTTTATATTAACTCCGTTCAATTGGCCATCACAAATTACGCGAAGGCTTGTCTCACCTTCTTCTACGATCAATCCAGCCTGCCTGAGTTTTGTAGTCAAGACTTCTACTTGTTGTGGTATACAGTTGACAATCTTAATATCACCCCTCGTGATCGCAGAAGCAATCATGTAGGTACCCGTTTCTATTCTATCCGGGAAAATATTGCAATCAATTGGTTTTAGAGACTGAACCCCTTGAATTGTAACAAGGTCTGTTCCGTGACCTTTTATTTTTGCCCCACTTTGATTCAATACATCTGCGAGAAACACTACTTCAGGTTCTTTAGCAACATTTTCAAGAACTGTTTCTCCATCAGCCAAAGTCGCGGCCATCATCAGGTTAGCAGTTCCTGTTACTGAAACTGTATCGAAATAATACCTCACTCCTCGAAGGCGCTTGACTTCACCATAAATATACCCCTGCTCCAGACGTATTTTCGCGCCCATTCCTTCCAAACCTCTTATATGGAGATCCAGTGGTCTTGCCCCTATGGCACACCCTCCCGGAAGCGAAACTTTAGCTCTACCCAGTCTAGCCAGAAGTGGACCCAGTACAAGACAAGACGCGCGCATCTTAGAAACAAGTTCATAGGGTGCCTCGTAATTATTTATACTCGTCGAATCAAAAAGGATACGACTCTCCTTAAATTCTTCGGTGTAACCACCCAGATCGTTGAGCAGATGCAGCATAGTGGCAACATCACGAACTTGAGGAACTCCATTAATTGTGTTTTCCCCTGTGGTTAAAATCATTGCTGCCATGATCGGCAACGCTGCGTTCTTCGAGCCGCTGATTTCTACCTCGCCTTCGAGACGTCTTCCTCCTTCTATAATAATTTTATCCATATATTTTTTTTCTCGCGGACACGGCGCGGTCATATCCACTATAATCCTGAATAACTTTAATTTCTTCGTACTGATCTTCCTGATAAAACAACCTAGTTACCGCCTTTGCTTGTGTTTCTCCAATTTCAAGAACAACCGCACCACCTTTTTTTAGATAACTCAGTGCCTCTGGAATTATTCGCTTATAAAAACTTAACCCATCATTACCCCCATCGAGGGCACTCCGGGGTTCAAAATCAATCACATCTGCCATAAGTTCATTTAAGCGTGAGGTTTGTATATAAGGTGGATTGGACACGATACAATCATAAAGAACTATCGGTAGCTCTAAAAACATATCGCTCTTAACAAAATTAATCTTATCAGGGACCCCGTGGTTTTCAGCATTTAACCTAGCCACAGCTAACGCCTCTAAAAAATAGTCGGTTGCTGTCACTCGACAATTAGGAATTTCCTGCGCTGCGACCACGGCGATAGCTCCTGACCCAGTTCCGATCTCCAGCAAACGTAGCGGCAATTCATCTGGATTTTTACTGTTTAGTAAAAGTAGAGTTTCAACAAGAGTTTCTGTTTCTGGTCGCGGGATTAGAACGTCAGGTGTGATTTTAAAATCTAAAGACCAAAACTCCTTTCGCTCTATAATATAGGCTACAGGTTCCCGGAGAACCCGGCGATCTACAAAGTTACATAAAATAGTTTTTTCAGATTCAGTGAGAACCCGCTCTGGCCTACGATAAATTTCTTCACGGCATAATTTTAAGGCCCCGGCAAAAAGCACTTCGGCCTCCATGCGTGGAAAATCAATTCCTGCCTGATTTAGGCGGCCTATTGACCAGTTAAGAAATTCTTTCATTGATTATCTACTTCAGCCTATATCACGTATAATTAACTCGGAGGAAAGATTAATTACCTTTCTTTAGAGCTTCCGTTTGGTAA
The DNA here is from genome assembly GCA_041938985.1 of Candidatus Nitromaritima sp. Classification (GTDB taxonomy): domain Bacteria; phylum Nitrospinota; class Nitrospinia; order Nitrospinales; family VA-1; genus Nitromaritima. Next base: position 6,542 of record JBGTUV010000009.1, read on the forward strand.
TAAACTGTAAGCGCATCAATAATTTCATTAAGTTCACCCTGAAGAACTAGAGTCAGCTTATGTAAAGTCAAGCCTATGCGATGGTCTGTGATTCGCTCTTGAGGAAAATTATAAGTTCTGATACGTTCACTCCGGTCCCCTGACCCGACCTGTTGTTTTCTCTCACGGGCGAGTTCATCTTGTTGTTTACTTTGTTCAAGATCATATAGCCGTGCTCGAAGAACCTTCATGGCTTTATCTTTATTTTTGTGTTGCGACTTCTCATCTTGGCAAGTAACTGTCAAATCACTCGGCATGTGGGTAATACGAACTGCCGAGTCCGTAGTATTGACGCTTTGACCACCTGGACCTGAGGATCGAAACACATCTATCTTCAAATCAGATGGATTGATCTTGATATCGACATCATCAACCTGTGGCATAATAGCTACGGTTACTGCCGAGGTATGCACTCTACCTTGGGTCTCTGTTTCTGGAACTCGCTGAACTCGGTGAGTTCCTCCCTCATATTTTAATTTACTGTATACTCCCTTACCTTGAATACTGAAGATAACTTCCTTAAATCCACCTTTACCCGTTTCACTCTGACTCAGAATTTCAGATTTCCATTTCTTTGCTTCGGCATAACGGGTATACATGCGAAATAAGTCCAGAGCGAACAGTGAAGCTTCCTCACCCCCCGTACCAGCGCGAATCTCCATAATAACACTTCGTTCGTCTCTGGAGTCCTTTGGCAAAAGCATTATTTTTATCTTTTGCTCCAGTCCTGCCATCTTTGTTTGTAGACCGAGAATTTCCTCACGTGCCATAACTAAAATTTCTTCGTCCGCTTCCTCCTCCAAAATTTTCTGACTTTCTTTCAATTCACCTTGATTTTTTTTGTACGCACGATACTCGGCTATAACTGGAGCTAATTCGGATTGTTCGCGAGCATATTGCTGAAATTCGTGCTGTCTAGCAATGACCTTGGGGTCACTCATCCGCCCATTCAAATAGTCATATCTTTTTTCTACTTCTTCTAGCTTGGTAAACATAACAAAGTATTTATAAAAAAACGGAGGGAATTCTTTTTCTTGCCAGTGATGGCAGATGACTAAAAAACCGGTGTGGACAGCGAATAAAAGGAAGCTATTCGGGGGCAGTTGCTTCTTCAGATTGTTGAGCCTTACTCTTGCCATACTTGCGGTTGAACTTTTCAATTCGTCCCGCCGTGTCAATAAGCTTTTGTTTGCCCGTATAAAACGGGTGACACTTAGAGCAAATATCAATATGCATATCTTTTACCGTAGAATGAATCTGAGTCTCACTTCCACAGGCACATCGGACTTTCGTTTCAAAGTAATCTGGATGTATATCTGTCTTCATAATCTTAGAATTTTCTTACACTTTAAGAATTCATAGTTGACATGAACTCAGCATTCGTTTCTGTTTCCTTCATCTTTTGCAAGAGAAGGTCCATGGTATCATGAATACCCATCGGCAGCAAAACCTTTCTTAAAAGCCATATTCTCTGCAAATCTTCTGGAGGTAGAAGGAGTTCTTCTTTACGCGTTCCAGAACGATTAATATCAATCGAAGGGAAGGTTCTTTTGTCTGCCAGTTTTCTATCAAGAACAATTTCGAGATTACCTGTACCCTTAAATTCCTCAAAAATAACATCATCCATCCTACTACCAGTGTCGACAAGAGCCGTTGCGATAATGGTCAAACTTCCTCCCTCTTCTAGGTTTCGGGCTGCCCCAAAAAATCGTTTAGGACGTTGCAGTGCGTTAGAGTCAACACCACCCGAAAGAATTTTACCGCTTGGCGGCACGATAGCGTTGTAGGCCCTAGCTAGCCGTGTAATACTATCCAGCAAAATCACAACATCTCGCTTGTGTTCAACTAGTCTCTTAGCTTTTTCAATCACCATTTCCGCGACTTGCACATGCCTTTGAGCCGGCTCATCAAAGGTGGAACTGATGACTTCACCTTTAACCGATCGGCTCATATCTGTCACCTCTTCAGGTCTCTCGTCAATAAGCAAAACGATTAAAACTACTTCAGGGAAGTTTGTGCTGATACTGTTCGCAACCGATTGCAGTAGCATAGTTTTTCCAGTCCTTGGTGGAGCTACAATCAACCCACGCTGACCTTTGCCAATCGGCGTCATCAAATCCATGATACGTGAACTGTAATCCTTACCATTCGGTGTTTCTAAACGCAAACGTTCTGAGGGATAAAGCGGTGTCAGATTATCGAATAAAAGCTTATCTTTTGCTTTTCCTGGGTTTTCAAAGTTAATGGCCTCGACTTTGAGTAACGCAAAATATCGCTCGCTTTCCTTCGGTGGGCGTATCTGCCCAGAAATCGTGTCTCCTGTCCGCATATCAAATTTACGAATCTGTGATGGCGAGACATAAATATCATCCGGACCTGGTAGATAGTTGTATGTCGGCGCCCTCAGAAAACCAAATCCATCGGGTAAAATCTCCAAAACTCCTTGTCCAAACATCAAACCATCTTTTTCAGTCTTAGCTTCAAGAATTTTGAAAATTAAATCCTGCTTACGCAGGCCACTGTGCCCTTGGATTTTAAGATCTTTTGCTATATTGGTAAGCTCAGAAATAGTCTTGGATTTTAGGTCTTCAATGTTCATACTATATTTTTATAGGTGGGTTAATTAATGGGTTGGATGATAGGTTCTATGAGGGGTCCTCGTATGACCTTACTAACAAACCTGAAGGTCGGGCTTATTCACTCTTATTCTTTGTAATAGGCTCGCTAAATTTAATTAATTGGTTAAAGCCAGAGGAGGGCACTTAGGCGTGTCAACTCTTCTTACTCTCATACTGGGGTTCTTAAATTTGAAGAAAATTTTACGGTTCTGCTCACTTTATCGGTTCGTTCTTTAATTGTCAATAGTTTTCCCCCAAGTAATTTTAACCTAGGCACCCATTACCCCACAAATAATGTGCTTATGATTTGGCCCTTAACGGGAACTGATATGTCCATGGGATATACATACTATGTTGCTTTCCCCTGCATTTTTTCTTTTCATTCTTTCATAACTTAATTGCTCGTTGCTACTGAAAGTATTTTGTTTTAACGGCTGTGAAAATCAATAGCATTAAATCTTATTTATAAACGACAACCTGTTCTAAGTATCCAACTATGGCGGTGGCGGACACAAACGACTTTACGCAGTTCAGAATCACACTTTTAGCAATTTTCGGTCATTATCACAAACTGTCGTTGCGTTCTTAACATATAAAGCACTTCATGGTATATTTAATCGTATTCTTGTAAAGTATAAAAAAACTAGCAGATGGGATCACCGCTTGAAAGCTTACTACCTCGTAAAACCTTAAAAATGGCAAAAACTATTTTACAATAAATTAATTAAACATTTATGGCAAACAACAACAATGCGCGGGATGACACTCACCAATGCGAAAAATGCCTTCCTGCATTCTGCTGCAATTATTTTGCTTTTGGAATAGATGAACCGGAAAATCGCAAGGACTACGAAAGCCTATTGTGGAAACTTGCTCACGAAAAAGTATCAATCTATGTTTACCGAAACCAATGGTACATTATGATCCATACTCGGTGCAATTTCTTGACTCCTGATAATAAATGTGGAATCTATGAAACTCGACCATACCTCTGCAAAGAACACAGCGTAGAAAACTGTGAATACACAGGCGATGACTATGGATTTAGCAATCACTTCAAAAGCTATGATGACCTACTCGAGTATATCAAAGAGAATACCAATTTTCGATTTAAACAGGATCCAACAGGCGTGCGTCCAAACTGCGTGTGAGAATTTTTAGGGGGGGGGGTTATTTTTTTCTTCCTGAGCTTTCTTCGCTGACTCAACATTCTTATTCTACTATTCTTTTGCCTTAGAATTTTTGGTAGCGCTCTTCTTTTTTTCGGCACCCTTCCCTTTACCATCAACCATTTTCTTCTTAGTGGCTTGTGTTACCTTTTTTTTCTTGCCATCAGATTTTTTACCAGTTGTTTTAGTAGCAGGGGCCTTAGTAGCCTTTTTATCCTTTTTCAGATCTTGTGTTTTTTGATCTGCTACTTTCTTTTTAGTAGCTCCTTCTACCTTTTTTTTCCCTTTTGCAGAAGGATTTGCGGGCGATTCACCCTCACGGTCTACCAACTCAATAAACACCATGGGAGCATCATCCCCAAGTCGGTGCCCTAATTTAATAACCCGGGTATATCCACCTGGGCGGTTTGCATACCTCTCAGCGAGAGGGCCAAATATTTTTTTCAAAGAATCTTTATCGGCAACCAGCTTTAAAGCGTGGCGACGGGCATGCAATGTCCCTTTTTTCCCAAGCGTAATGGTTTTTTCTACTTTACCACGCAACTCTTTGGCTTTAGCTAAGGTGGTACGAATCCGCTCTCTATCAATTAGAGCGGTCACCATATTCCTAAATAGTGCTTTTCGGTGTGCTGATGTGCGCCCAAATTTTCTACCCGTTTTCAAATGCCTCATGACCGTGAGTTAATTCTGGTTAATATTCTCTTTATGATCGATCACACGATCTCAATTTCAACCTCTACTTCTTTTTTCTTTTTGGCCTGCGTGACCTGTTTCAGATCTTCTGCGTCAAGCTTTACTCCTAAATGCAACTCCATATTTTCTAGAATTTCTTTGATCTCATTGAGAGACTTGCGACCAAAGTTTCTTGTTCTCAGCATCTCCCCGTCACTTTTCTGAACCAACTCGGCAATACTTTGAATATTGGCGTTTTTTAAACAGTTATATGAACGAACCGAGAGCTCCAGTTCTTCTACACTCTTCGCTAAATCAGTCCACATTTTCTGTTTTGTTTGGTCAATTTCTGGCTTAGCTGGTTCGGGTTCTTCATCAAAGTTTATAAAAACCTGCATATGATCTTTAACAATTTTCGCACTGTGTGCTACAGCATCTTCCGGAGTAATGCCTCCATTTGTCCATATTTCCATGACTAACAAATCATAATCAGTAGATTGACCCACCCGTGTATTCTCTATGTGATAACAAACTTTTTCAATTGGAGAAAAAACCGAATCGACTGCTATCATTTGTACAGACTCCCCTTCTAATTCTTGTTTTTCTGAAGGGACATAGCCTCGACCTTTACGTACGATCATTTCCATGTTCAGACTACTATCTTTATCCATCGTTGCAATCAGATGATCAGGGTTCAGAATGGTAACCTGCGAGTCGGCAACCATATCCTTGGCGCATACCTTGCCTTGTTTATTTTTCTTAAGATAAATTCTTTTTTCCTCAGCTTCATCAGCTAAAATCAAATTAACCTGTTTGAGGTTGAGGATAATTTCTGTGACATCTTCAACAACTCCGGGAATTGATGAAAACTCATGAAAAACCCCTTCAATCTGAACAGCAACAATGGCAGCTCCCTCTATAGAGGAAAGAAGCATCCTTCTAAGTGAGTTACCAGTAGTAACTCCGTAACCTCTTTCAAAAGGACCTACTGAAAACTTCCCATAGTTTTCGTTTTTTACGTCTTTTTCAAATTCTAAGCGTTTGGGTTTAACGATTCCTTGCGCGTTAAACATATAGCCTCCAATGTTTCTGGTTAATTAGCACTAAATCTATGTTTTTAATATTTTTAGGATCGCGATACCCATTATCGAGAATAAAGTTCAACTATTAATTGCTCCTGAATTGGAATTGTAATATCTTCTCTTGTGGGTAAATCCTGAACAATCCCTTTCTTCGTCTCCACGTCGAACACTAGCCAATGAGGTTGATTCTTATCTTTTATATTTTGCAACGCGGTCTTGATAGGGAATTTCTCAATTTTTTTCTGAGCAGGTGCTATCTCATCACCTTTACTTAAAATATAAGAAGGAATGTTAACTTTTCTTCCATTAACAGTGAAGTGATTATGGCGAACTAATTGTCGAGCCGCATTTCTTGATGGAGCCAACCCCATTCTATAAATTATATTATCCATACGCAGTTCAAGGGTTTGTAGAAGGTTCTCGCCCGCAACCCCCTTTTTCCGCTCAGCACGAGCGAAGTAGGAGCGGAAAGGCTTTTCCAGCACCCCATAAATTCTTTTAACTTTTTGCTTTTCTCGCAACTGAATACCATATTCAGAGAACTTTTTGCGCCCTTGACCGTGCTGACCAGGAGGGTACCCCCTCTTCTCAATCGCACACTTCGCAGTCTCACATCTATATCCTTTTAAAAATAACTTCATGCCCTCCCGACGACATAAACGACAAACAGAACCTGTGTATCTTGCCAACTTATTGATCTCCCATGTTAAGGATTGACATTAAACTCGCCTCCGCTTTCGTGGTCGGCAACCGTTATGAGGCATTGGGGTCTTGTCTCGAATGACCGTAACCTCCATCCCTGTATTCGAAAGTGAACGAATGGCTGATTCCCGACCGGGACCTGGCCCTTTAACACAAACCTCGAGCTTTTTCATTCCCATATCTCGTGCCTTGATTGCCGCCTTTTCTGCAGCAACCTGGGCAGCAAAAGGGGTGCTTTTTCTAGAGCCTTTAAATCCCTGAGCTCCTGCACTCGACCAAGAAATAACATTGCCGGATAAGTCAGTGATCGACACAATTGTATTATTGAATGTTGCCTGAATATGGGCAACTCCAAGCTCCGGAGCATTTTTGTTTCTCTTTTTCACGCTTTTTTTATCTTTTTCCGCTGCCATAAATAACTTTCCTCTATTTATTTTTTAGTTCGAGCGCCCACGGTCTTTTTTGGCCCCTTCCGACTTCGAGCATTGGTATGCGTTCGCTGACCACGTACCGGAAGCCCTTTACGATGCCGTATACCACGGTATGCTCCTATATCCATCAACCGCTTCACATTCATATTAACCGAACGGCGAAGATCACCTTCTACCTCATATTCTTTTTCGACGACCGATCGGATACGAGAAACTTCGTCCTCAGTAAGATCTTTTATGCGAGTATTTTCATCGACCTTAGCTTGCTCCAGAATCTTAATGGAGGAAGGCTTCCCGATTCCATAAACATACGTAAGGGCAATGACAGCTCTTTTATCTCTAGGAATATCTACACCCGAAATACGTCCCACAATTTCTCCTTTTGGAAACTACAGGGAAAAACCTATCCCTGTTTTTGTTTATGCTTGGGATTCTCACAAATTACGCGAACGACTCCCTGTCGACGAATAACCTTACACTTTTTACAAATCGGCTTTACTGATGATCTTACTTTCATAATCTCTTTCTACTTGTGTCTATAAGTGATGCGCCCGCGGGTCAAGTCATATGGTGAAAGTTGAACTTTGACCTTGTCTCCCACAAGTATTCTAATAAAATGCATTCTCATTTTCCCTGAAACATGGGCTAAAATTTTATGCCCATTATCAAGCTCTACCCTAAACATTGCATTTGGTAAGGGCTCTAGCACCGTACCTTCGACTTCTATCGATTCTTCCTTTGACATATTAGGACACCACAGCGCAAACTCTGGAAAAAATCTCCTCTACCGTTCCAGAACCCTGAACTGTTTTCAAGTTGCCTTGTTTTCTATAATACTCCTTGAGAGGAGCGGTTTCATGTTCGTAGACCTCTAACCGTTTCTTGATAGTGTCTTCCTTATCATCTTCGCGTTGATAGAGTTCCCCTTTACAACTATCACAGACACCGACCTTTAAAGGAGGACATGATGTTCTATGAAACATAGCCCCACAGTCAAGACAAGTACTCCGTCCTGTAAGCCGGCTTACTAATTCTTCGCTTTCAACCTCAAAGTCAACCACTACATCTATCGATAAACACATCTCATCCAAAGTCTCTGCTAGCCTTTCAGCCTGTACTATGGTTCTAGGAAAACCGTCAAGAATAAACCCTGCTTGGCAATCTTCCTCTACAATTCGCTCTTTGATCAAACCGATCACAACATCGTCTGGAACCAGTTTTCCAGCATTCATAAATATCTTTGCTCGGTTACCAAGCTCGGTACCATTCTGAATCGATTTTCTCAGAATATTTCCCGTGGAAACTTGCGGTCTCCTAAATTTCTCATCCAACATTTTGGCTTGGGTCCCTTTGCCCGCACCCGGCGGACCGAGCAGGATAAGCCTCATGAGTCAACCTCGGCGACCTTTGAGCCGGCCTTTTTTCATAAATCCGTCATAGTTCCTCATCACCATGTGCGATTCTATCTGCTGCATTGTATCCAACGATACACCTACGACAATCAAGAGGCTGGTTCCACCAAAGTAAAATGGAATATTGATATATTTTATTAAATAATCTGGCAAAATGCAGACCAGCGACAGATATATCGCACCATAAAAAGTAATCTTTGATAAGATTTCGTCAATATATCCAGAGGTCTTTGCTCCTGGCCGTATTCCTGGAACAAAACCTCCATGCTTCTTCGGAAATACTGCTGTAATTCTTCCGTACCTACTTTATCGTGTGGAGAGTGCAGGCATATGTGTTTGCGGAATTTGTGATCATAACCTTTCCCC
>JBGTUV010000010.1:0-14570 GCA_041938985.1 Candidatus Nitromaritima sp.
ATATGGCTAGTTTTAATTTGTATAGCTCTGATTTTTTGCATGAGTTCGGCAGAGATGTCCTCCTCCTGAGAAGGGAGAGGAGCGGCTTTGAACCCTTCAATGACTTTTGACAAAAAACTCATAATGTCTTTTTACAAGATGAACAAATTTGTAACTCTAGGATTTGTTAGGTTGATCAAGATTCGAAGAAAATTGAAGCCTATCCAAATAAATACTCAAGGGACTTCTACGGTATCAAATATTTGCTGAAGCACATCGTCAGTACATATGTTCTCAGCTTCTGCTTCGTAAGTGAGAATAACCCTATGCCTTAACACGTCAAATCCGATCGATTTAATGTCTTGGGGAACTACAAATCCTCTACCTTGCATAAATGCATAGGCCCTGGATAGGCGATGCAGGAAAATAGAAGCGCGAGGAGATGCTCCATACTGAATTAGATTGGCAAGTTTCGGTAAATTTTGGGTTGCCGGGTTTCGAGTTGCTGCTACCAAGTTAAGAATATAATCTTCCAGGTTACTATCTATATAAATAGAATTGATTGTCTCTTGAGCTTTGAGTAAAACTTCTGGTTCTATTATTTTTTGAACTTGTGCATGTCCATTGTTTGAAGTCATTCGCTTCATGATTGTTCTTTCTTCTTCCTTGCTGGGATAATCAATTTTCAGTTTCAGCATAAACCTGTCAACTTGTGCTTCTGGGAGCGGATAAGTACCTTCCTGTTCAATGGGATTTTGGGTTGCGATGACCATAAAAGGATAAGATAGAGGGAATGTTTCTCCACCAATAGTAATTTGTCTCTCCTGCATTGCTTCTAGTAATGCACTTTGTACCTTCGCAGGTGCTCTATTTATTTCATCCGCTAAAATAATATTTGAAAACAAGGGGCCCTTTTTTTATGGTGAACTCACCTGTTTTTGGTTGAAAGATTTGAGTCCCAAGTAGGTCGGCAGGTAAAAGGTCTGGCGTGAACTGAATTCGTTTAAACTGAGCTTGAATTGTTTGGGCTAGGGTGTTTACAGAAGTGGTTTTGGCTAAACCAGGAACACCTTCTAATAAAATATGCTCACCGGTTATTAGCGACAGTATCAATCTCTCAGTAAGGTAGTCTTGGCCAACTATTATTTTTTTTATTTCGTTGTTGAGAAGAGGAATGAACTCTCCAGCTTTTCGGACTCGTTGTGTGATTTCTTCTATCGACTGTGGCATTTTGATGAGTTTAATGTTGAGTTAAAAAATGTTTAGCAAGTTATATTGATTATGACGAACTTTAATATAATGGATTATTTCAACTAAACAAATATTAAAAAAATTTAATTTAATTTTGGATTTTAAACAAATGTGAGATTTAACATTGCCCAAAAGAAATTTAGACTTTACAAACTACGTCAGATCAATAGAATGTCCAACTTATTGTGGAGTTCTACAAGCATGGTGCTTAAACAATATTAAAGGTACGAAATGTCTGAAAAAACACAAGAAGGACTGGACAATTTAATAGTTGAGGGACTCAACGCTGAAAAAGGTGAACTCGATCTTCGAGAACGGGAACTTGATGACGACGATATAAAACTAATTGTAAATTCAGATAAAATTAAAGGTGTTACTGCATTATTTTTAGAATATAACGAAATTGGTGATGAAGGTTTGCAGGCCATTCTGGGTTCTGAAAAATTTAAACATCTAACCGCTTTGAATATGTTTAAAAATCAGGTTTCAGATGACGGGGTCAAGGAGATGGCTAAGTCAAAAACGCTACTCAATCTTTCAGAGCTTGTTATGAGTGATAATAAGGTTGGAGTGGAAGGTGCTAGAGCACTTTCAGAATCTAAAACTTTAGCTAATCTAGTTTCTTTATGGGTTGGTGATCAACTAGGTGATGAAGGTGTGAAATTGTTGGTTGAGTCGAAATATCTAACTCGACTTAACCTTCTAACTCTTTATCGAAATAATATTGGTGATTCAGGTGCGGTAGCGATCGCAGACTCTAAGAACCTGTCAAAATTGACTGAACTTAATTTAAACTGGAATTATATTGAAGCTGAGGGGATTGAAGCTATTGCTAACTCCAAAACTCTTACGCAGTTAGAAACACTGACGTTGACCTATAACCCTATTGGAGTCGAAGGCATTCAATTAATAGCAAATTCAGAGAATTTTAAAAACCTAAAACTTCTTGACCTTTATGAAACTTCATTAGGTAGTGAGGGTGGACGAGTTTTAGCAGAATCTAAAAATCTTTCTAACTTGCAAACTTTGATTCTAATTCACAATGATATTAATGAAGAGGCTCAGGAGTTGATTAAAAACTCTAAAAATCTTCCTAATCTAACTAAGGTAGTATTTCTTCCTCCAAAGAAGGCCGAAGATTAAAACTTAAACTATCGACATGATTTTTAATTTTTAAATTTCCTGGCCTAGGTCGATTTAGGTATCTAAGCTTAGTTTTTTACAATTACCAGGGGACCTCAAGACTTTGAGGGGTCCCTTTTTTATTTGCATGTTTTCTATTGGCTAGGCTTAATGTTAGAATCAATAATTACTTATTTATTAATGATTTAAAGGTAACTAAAAATAGATGTTTATTGGAAGTCATCCTGATCTATTAGATTTATGGCCTTTTCGAGAGGACAGCATTTATGTTGTTGGAAAGGATGGTATCCCTCAACATTACGACGGTACGGAATGGCTACCAGTTCACACGGAAAATGCAAACCCTCTCATGGGGATATGGGCCTCAGATGAAAACAATATTTACGCGGTAGGTGTTGGCGGTGTGGTGCTTCACTATCAGGGCACGAAATGGGATCAGATTGATACAGGTAGTTATGACTCTTTGAATGCCGCTTATGGGTACGACAGCAACAACGTGTTTATTTATGGAGTAGGGGGCCGCCTTTTGTTTTGGGGGGGGGATCAGTGGCATTACCGAGAACCTAACACCATTCACGATCTTTTTTGTATGTGGGGAACAGATATCAATAATATTCATGCGGTGGGTGGAGAAGGAACGTATCGTTTTCACGACGGAAAGCAATTCCAGCGGAAAGATGAGTTGACTAGTGAGGAAGTTTCTCTATATGGGGTTTGGGGTTCCGCTATTGATGATGTTTACATTGTAGGTTCACATGGAACCATCCTTCACTTTGATGGGAATGAGGAAGGTGAGTGGGTACCAATGGAATCTGGGACAGAAGAATATCTACTAAGTATATGGGGTTCATCGCCTAATAATATTTTTGCTGTGGGAGATAATGCAACTATTCTTCACTATGATGGAAAGTCTTGGAGCGCTATGGATCCAGAAACTGATAAGTATTTAACCAAAGTACGTGGACTTCGTTCTGATTGTATATACGCGGTAGGTGATGATGGCCTGGTTATTCGCTTCGATGGAAAAAAATGGAATGATATGTCGTTGGGGGAAGGTGCTTAAATGTCAGATTTAACAGAAAATCATTTGCTTTCAATTTTTGGATTTGGTGCTGATAGTATTTTTGTAGGTGGAGCTGAGGGAACCATGCTCCACTATGATGGCGTGAAATGGGAGTCAATGGATCTTAACGGACGTTGGGCGATAAAAAATATATGGGGTGCTGCTCCCGACAATCTGTTTGCGGTGGCGACAGACGGAAGAATTCTCCATTATGATGGCAAGGAATGGTCTGTAGAAGAAACAGAAAAATTACCACCTATGACCGGTGTTTTTGGTTTGTCAGAAACAGAAATATATGCGTGCGCACGTCTTGGTCGAATTCTTCGTTATGATGGCACTGAATGGAAATTCTTAAACACAGGAACCGATGTTGATGTTACTCGGTTGTGGGGATGTGCTGAAAGCGGAATGTATGCAGTTGGGTTTGATGGGCTCATTTTGAAACAGGAAGACGATAAATGGAAACGCTTAACTATTAACTCAAATCATGAGTTTTATGGTTTTTGCGGTTTTGGCCCCGATGAGATGTATATATGTGGATCTGATGGGATTATTTACAAATTTAACGGGAATGTGGTAACTGAAATGCCAACCCGAACGCAGGATTTTTTTCTTGATGTGTGGGGGCCTTCCAAAGAAATGGTTTTTGCCGTCGGTGATCTTGGGATGATTATGTTTAATGATGGAGAACAATGGGTCCGTATTGAATCTGGTACAGAAGAATATCTCACCGCCATTTGGGGTAGTTCTGACGAAGATATGTACGCTGTTGGTGATAATGGACTTATCCTACACTGGAATGGTGAAAATTGGTCAGCCTGCGCTTAGGAGCAGGTCCCGCTTTACGGCCAAATCTACAGCAGCAAAATTCTTGACACTTCTTAATAGTGGATGTTACTGTCCATTATCTAAACTATTGATAATAAAAGTTTTTTCTTCTTTAAAAATGGAGTGACTTAAGGGAGAAAATTATTTTCTTGATGTCATGGTAAAACCTACTTTCAAAGAATTCAAAGAAAAGTCGAAACAAGGTAACCTAATTCCCGTATACAAGGAAGTTTTGGCTGACCTTGATACACCTGTTTCTGCCTACATGAAAATGTGTGGTGGAGAGTACTCTTTTTTGCTTGAAAGTGTTGAAGGAGGTGAGAAATGGGCTAGATATTGTTTTCTCGGATTTGATCCTTCAATTATCGTTAGTATCAAGGGAAATGAGGTTGTTGTAGAAAAAAATGGTAAATCGGAATCTATTGTAATTGCAGAGGGTAACCCACTGGCTGGACTTAAGGAGGTTTTGGCTCAATATCAGCCTGTTGAGGTGGAGGGTTTGCCTCGTTTTTCTGGGGGTGCAGTCGGGTTTGTTAGTTACGATATGGTCCGTTCTTTTGAGGACTTGCCAGAGGAAACGGAGGATGACCTTGAAGTGCCCGATGCTCGTTTTGTCATTACTGATACTTTACTGATCTTCGATAATATCGCTCAAACAATAAAAATTGTGTCCAATGCTCACTTGAGTAATAACAATATCGAGGAATCATACAACAAAGCGATAAAAAATATTGAAGCGATTGAAGAAAAACTAAGAACCAGTCTGCCCATTCATTTGGTTGATGAAGGTTTGGGGAATTTGGGCAATACAACCAACATCGAATCCAACTTTAAAAAAGAACACTTTCTGGACGCCGTTCAAAAAATTAAAAATTATATTCTTGAGGGCGATGTCATTCAGGTAGTTTTGGCGCAGAGGTTGAAATTTAATATCAGCAAAGATCCATTTGCAATCTATCGAGCACTAAGATCCATCAACCCTTCCCCTTATATGTATTATTTAAAATTTGGTGATCTGAAAATTGTTGGTTCTTCTCCAGAGATATTAGTTCGCCTGGAGGACGAGAAGATTGAAGTTAGACCAATCGCGGGGACTCGCAAACGAGGTCAATCAGAAGAGGAGGACCAAGCCTTGGAAAATGATCTCCTTAGTGATGAAAAGGAATTAGCGGAACATATTATGCTGGTAGACCTAGGGCGTAATGATGTGGGTCGGGTGGCAAAAACCAATTCTGTTTCAGTTAACGAGAAGTTTACCATTGAGCGGTACTCACATGTTATGCATATTGTTTCGAACGTGCAGGGTGAACTCAAGAAAGATTTCGATGGTTATGATGTTTTGGCTGCGACCTTCCCCGCGGGGACTCTATCAGGCGCTCCCAAGGTAAGAGCCATGGAGATTATTGAGGAGTTAGAGCCGACCAGAAGAGGCTTATATGGAGGTGCGGTAGGGTACATTAGCTTTAACGGTAACATGGATACTGCCATCGCCATTCGTACGCTTTTGATAAAAAATAATACAGCTTATTTAGGTGTTGGTGCTGGAATTGTCGCTGACTCCGTACCGGAAAATGAATTTGAAGAAACCATGAATAAAGGAAAAGCCTTACTCAAGGCAATCGAACTAGCCGAGAAAGGACTTGTTTGATGATCTTGATGATCGATAACTACGATTCATTTACCTATAACCTGGTTCAGTACTTAGGAGAACTAGGTGCAGACGTTGTCGTGCACCGTAATGATAAAATAACTTTTAAAGATATAGAGCAATTAAATCCGGAAAAAATTGTTATTTCTCCCGGACCTTGTACACCAGAAAAAGCAGGCATTTCTATAGAAACAGTACGCTATTTTGGTGGGAAGATTCCTCTCCTAGGGGTTTGTCTAGGGCATCAATCGATTGCTAGTGCTTTCGGGGGAGAAATCATTAAGGCAAAAAAATTGATGCACGGAAAAACATCAATGGTTACTCACGATAATAAGCACCTCTTTAAAGGGTTACCTAATCCTTTTAAAGCTACTAGATACCATTCATTAGTATTAAATAAAAATACTGTTCCCGACGAGTTCGAGGTAACCGCGACGAGTGATGATGGCGAAATTATGGGAATAAGGCATAAAAACATATTTATTGAGGGCGTGCAGTTTCATCCAGAATCAATATTAACTACTAGTGGTAAAGACCTGCTGCAAAATTTTTTAAATATGCCTAAGGATTAATCATATTCAGCCAATATTTTATGAAAATTCAGGAAGCCTTAAATAAAGTTTTAGATAAAGTAGATTTAAAAGAAGAGGAAATGATTTCGGTAATGACTCAAATTATGGAGGGTCAGGCGAAAGATTCCCAGTTAGGATCTTTTCTTACTGCTCTACGTATTAAAGGGGAGAGTATTGAAGAGATTGCTGGCGCAGCAATTGTTATGCGAGATAAGGCAGAAAAGGTTAAGGTAGCGACAACAGCTCCTATTGTAGACACATGTGGTACTGGGGGTGATGGCACGAATACTTTTAATATATCCACAGCGGCCGCTTTCGTAGTGTCTGGTTGTGGTCTTGCTGTTGCAAAGCATGGTAATAAAGCTGTTTCCAGTCTTTCGGGTAGTGCTGATGTGTTGAAATGTCTGGGTGTAAATATAGACGCAGATAAAGGAACGGTTGAAAAATGCCTTGATGAAATAGGAATCGGTTTTCTCTTTGCACCTATGATGCATGGAGCTATGAAATATGCCGCGGGAGTGAGGAGGGAACTAGGGTTTCGAACAATTTTTAATTTATTGGGTCCTTTAACAAACCCGGCAGGAGCAAATGCCCAGGTAATTGGTATTTACGATTCCAGTCGATTGAAACAAATCGCGAGTGTATTAGAACTTCTTGGGACTCGCCACGCGTTTGTTGTTCACGGAAACGATGGTTTAGATGAAATTACCCTGACAGGCGAGACCAAGGTTTGCGAATTAACGAATGGTCAGATAAAAGAATACACGTTAGTACCAGACAGTTTTGGATTGTCTGCCTGTAAGGCTGAAGACCTTGACGGTGGGACACCAGAGGAAAATGCGCATATTATAAAAAATATTTTATCAGGAGAGGAAGGACCAAAGCGCGATATTGTCCTGATGAACGCTTCAGCAGCAATTTGTGCTGGAGAAATAGCAGAAGATTTAAAAGGTGCAATGCGTCTTGCCCGGGAGTCAATAGACACCGGTCGAGCTGAGAAAAAACTCAATGACCTTTGTCGTTTAAGCCATAAGTAAGTAGAGTGGGTTTGATAAAATTTAATTAAACTTTTGATTTTTGTAACTAAAATGCCCGACATACTCGATAAAATTTTTTGTGATAAGAAGATCGAGCTAGATACTGTAAAGCGCAAGCTTGCTCTGCCAGATGTTAAAATGCGTATCGCAAATAATAATTATGAAATTCGTGATATTAGAATGCTTCTTGAGTCTACCACGAGATCATCTATTTTTGCCGAAATCAAACCTCGCACCCCATTTAAAGGTGAACTTTTAAAAAATTTTGATCCAGTAGATCTAGCAAAAACTTATGCTGATAATGGAGCTTCTGCTCTCTCGATTCTTACAGAATCGAGTTATTTTGGTGGCAGTCTTTCAACTTTAGAAAAGGCGAGGGTGTGTGTAGATATTCCTCTCCTGCGGAAAGATTTCATTTTTGACGAGTATCAGGTTTATGAGGCGAGAGCTTTTGGTGCAGATTTATTTCTACTGATAGCTACTTGGTTGGATAAAAATCAATTGGCCGACCTTCTTGCTCTAGGGAAGGAGTTAGGACTTTCTGCGCTAGTCGAAACACACAATGAAAATGATATGGAAAAGGCCTTTGAAGCTGGAGCTTCGATTCTTGGTATTAATAATAGAGACTTGACTAGTGGGAAAACGGATTTAAATATTGCGAGGCGATTGATTCCGATTGCGCTTCAAGTACCTGAGAATCTGTTAGTTTGCGAGAGTGGTATTCACTCCAGGAGTGAAATAGAAGAGTTTGAAAATCTAGGGGCGCATGCTTTTTTAATTGGAGAAAGTTTGATGATCGCCGAAAATATTGGAGACAAGCTGAGGGAGTTTACAGGTGATAGAAAAATTTCAACCACGAATTAAAGTTAAAGTATGCGGCACGACCAGTCTCAAGGATGCCTTGTTTGCAGTTGAAAGTGGGGCTGATGCATTGGGTTTTATTTTTTATAAGAAAAGCCCGCGTTGCATATCTCAAAAGGAAGTTAAGGATATTGTTGCGCAATTACCACCTTTTGTTGAAACTGTAGGCGTCTTTGTTAACGAGGCACCAGATAAAGTCAATCGTATTGCAGAGCAGTGCAGACTGACAGCTGTTCAACTTCATGGAGATGAATCTCCAGCGTTTTGCCGTCGTATTAAGAGACGTGTGATCAAAGTATTTAGAGTTCAAGATGCTGATTCATTCAAAGGGATATCTAATTATGATGTCAGTGGGTTTTTGCTTGACTCCTATAACGATGAGAGTCGTGGGGGTACTGGGAAAGTTTTTGATTGGAACCTTGCTCTTAGAGCAAAAAAACAAGGGCCAATAATACTTGCCGGTGGACTTAACCCCTATAATGTTTATACGGCCATTCACAGAGTGAAGCCTTATGGTGTGGATGTTTGTTCCGGTGTTGAGAAGTCTCCAGGAGTCAAGGATTTTATAAAGATAGATGAGTTTATAAAGTCTGTTCGCAAATTTCGTTAAAAAGTTTAATGCATTTAATTAATTAAAATATTTTTATAGAAAGCACATTTTTTCATTAACGGTCTATATAAATTAAATTAGATAAAATAATGGATGATAACACCAAAAGTATGGAACTCCCTGACGCGCAGGGCCATTTCGGACCATTCGGTGGTAAATATGTAATAGAAACATTGATGCCCGCATTGGATTCATTAGAGCGTCTTTACGAAGAAGTTCGCAACGATCCGAAATTTCAAAGTGACTTAAAATATTATCTAAAGGAATATGTGGGGCGCCCAACGCCACTTTTTTTTGCGGAACGACTTACTAAACATCTAGGTGGAGCAAAGATTTATCTTAAGCGTGAAGACTTAAATCATACCGGGGCGCATAAGATTAATAACACTATTGGAAGTGCTCTTTTGACTCTTCGAATGGGGAAAAAACGGGTTATTGCTGAAACAGGTGCCGGACAGCATGGAGTTGCCACAGCGACAGCCGCAGCTCTTTTTGGGTTGAAGTGCGATGTTTTTATGGGGGAGGAGGATATAAAACGACAAGCCCTCAATGTTTTTCGTATGAAACTATTAGGGGCTAAAGTAATAGCTGTTACAGCAGGAACGCGTACCTTAAAAGATGCTACTAGTGAAGCTATTCGTGAATGGATTACTTCTGTAGAAACTACCCATTATATTATTGGATCCGTAGTTGGGCCTCATCCGTATCCTATGATTGTCCGCAACTTTCAGCGAGTTATAGGCGATGAGGTGGGTGAGCAAATTATGGAAATTGAAAAACGATTGCCTGATCTTTGTGTAGCTTGTGTGGGGGGTGGTAGTAATGCAATGGGACTTTTTTATCCTTTTGTTCAAAATGAAAAAATAAGACTCGTGGGGGTCGAGGCGGCTGGTTTTGGCATTGAAACAGGGAAGCATGGGGCAACTCTAAGTCACGGTAGTACCGGGGTTCTGCATGGCATGATGAGTTATCTTCTGCATGACGATGATGGACAAGTGCAGGAGGCACATTCGATTTCCGCGGGCCTAGATTATCCAGGTGTGGGATGTGAACATAGTTATCTTAAATCAACTGGACGTGCTGAATATGAAAGTATTACAGATGAAGAAGCCTTAGAGGGATTTAAACTATTGTCGAATAAAGAAGGAATAATACCGGCGCTAGAAACCGCCCATGCAATAGCGCACGTAGCTAAAATTGCTCCAAAAATGAATAAAAACGAGATTATTGTTGTTTGCTTGTCTGGGAGAGGGGACAAGGATGTAAATCAGATAGCCGATCGCATGGAGATGGGTTTGTGAATCGCATAACAAGCTGTTTTAAAAAAATAAAAAATGAAAAACGAAAAGCTCTTGTAGTTTTCATTACTGCGGGAGATCCAGACCTTGAGGAAACTAAAAGCATTCTTGATGTTATAGATGATAGCGGAGCAGATATCATTGAATTAGGAGTTCCCTTCTCAGATCCGCTAGCAGATGGTCCAATAATTCAGGCTGCGTCATTGCGCTCTCTTAAAAGTGGAACAACTTTAAAGAAAATTATTTCCCTAGTTCAGGAAATTCGCAAAACTCGAGACCTTCCCATTGTTCTAATGACAAGTTTTAACCCTGTATTCGTCTACGGTGAACAACAGTTTGTCGAAGATGCAGTATTTGTTGGGGTTGATGGAGTTATTATTCCAGACCTTCCTCCTGAAGAGGCGGCTGAATTTTCCGTTTATGCTGAGAAAAAGGGTCTTGATGTGATACATCTGTTAGCACCTACTAGTCCAGATGAACGAATACGGATGGTTGCTAAAAAGGGACGAGGGTTTATTTATTATATTTCTCTTACAGGGACTACTGGTGTACGCGTGCAATTGGCAGAGGGCTTAGGTGATAAAGTGGCATCTATTAAACAAAGTTCAGATATCCCAGTTCTTATCGGTTTTGGTATTTCAAACCCCGACTTGGCGCGAGAAGCGACCAAGTTTTCTGATGGCGTTATTGTTGGGAGTGCTGTTGTAAAATTGATTGAAAGCAACTCTGATCCTATTCAAAGAAATAAAAAATTAGCCGAATTTATTAGTTCAATAAAACAAGCCATTAGTGATCCCTGTTAAATTAGCGTTTTCTATCGCCCCACTCCTGTGATTTCTGTTATCATTCCCGCCTTCAATGAAGAGAGATCCATCGGGCTTGTTATTAAAAGTCTTCCTCAAAATAAAATAAAAGAAATTATTGTTGTTAATAACGGTTCAACTGATAAGACTGCTTATATTGCAAAAAAGCATGGTGCTAGGGTAGTTGATGAGGCCTATCGTGGTTATGGTGCTGCCTGCCTTAAAGGAATTTCTGAAGTTAATGATCCTGAGATAGTTGTTTTTGTTGATGGTGACTTTAGTGATTTCCCTGAAGAAATTGAAAATTTAGTTAAACCAATTATCGAAAATCGGGCAGACTTTGTGTTAGGGAGCCGTATGATTTTTCCCGAAAGCCGAGCCGCTTTATTACCTCAGGCCAGATATGGAAATCTATTGGCAGTATTCCTTATACGATTTTTTTTTCGACATCAATTTACTGATCTTGGGCCATTTCGAGCAATTCGTTACAAGTCGTTAGAAGAAATACATATGGTTGATAAAAACTTTGGATGGACAGTTGAAATGCAAATAAAGGCAGTAAAGCATGGTTTGCGTATTATGGAAATTCCAGTCCATTACAGAAAGCGGATAGGGGTATCTAAAATTACTGGGACTATATCAGGAACCTTTAAGGCTGGAATTAAAATAATCTTCACCATATTTAAATATTTGTTAACCTAGTTACTCAAGTATTATAAATTTTAGAGCTGAGTGTAGATGTTTCCCTGTCCTGTAAAATCCTTGTCAGAATTAAAATCCGCACTTTTCTTGGTGCTGGTTATTTGGGTGACTCCAAATTTTTGTTATGCGGCTGGCCCCATTGAAGAGTTGATACGCGATAGGCTGAGTGCAGATAAGAAGACATTGGATTTAAGTGGAACGAATATCGGCACTCGTGGAGCTAAAGTCTTGGCGGGTATGAGTCTGCTTTTGAATGTAGAGACACTTCTTTTGCAAGGAAACAAGATCAAATACGCAGGAATGAAATCACTTGCAAAATCGCCCCACTCTGTCAATCTCAAACACCTTGATCTATGGGGCAATATGATTGGAGATATGGGGTTAAAAGTACTTTCCGAGTCAAGTTATATAAAGGGGCTGGAGATGCTCAAACTCTGGAAAAATGAAATAGGGGACGATAGTTTGGAATTAATGGTTAAGTCTTCTAATTTTAAACAGTTGAAGACTCTTATGTTAAACGACAATATGGTGACTCCAGTTGGAGCGGTTTATTTGGCAAATCCGGATGTATTTCCTAGATTGGAAACACTAAATGTGTTTCGTAACGAAATTGGAGACGAGGGCGCTTTTGCGTTTTCTCGTTCAAAACCATTCGTTAACCTAAAGTCTTTTTATATTGGTGAAAATAATCTTACAGATAAAGGGGCAATAGCCCTGATTAAATCAAACTCATTTCCGAATCTTGAAACTCTGGATATGGTGAAGAATCACTTGAGTGAAGAAACAACAATTACTGCCTTTGAGTACCGAAAAAAGAAAAAAATTCAAATTATTATTCGTTAAATTTAAGTAGCCTAAAGTGCCTATCCTTAACACACGCAGATTTTGGTTAGCGATAAGCGAGTTGCCCACACTGAACTTATGGTTCTGATAGGAAAATTAATCGTACCAATTATTTTGGTGTTTAAGTTGTGTGTTCTTATGTCGGTTCAGGCGTCAGAACTATATCCGTACCCATCCATCGGTGATGGCAGATTAGGGACAGACGTAGTCTTGACGCTGGTAGATGGTATTGCAACTGACTCAGATGGGAATATCTTTATTTCTCACCGTTCTCAAAACCGCATCCGTAAAGTTAGTCCAGATGGTGTCATTACTACCATTGCTGGTAATGGCATTGCCGGGTTTTCTGGTGACGGTGGATTTGCTTTGGACGCTTCCTTAAGCTTCCCCGCTGGTTTGGTTTCCAAAAATGGAAACCTTTATATAGCTGATCGTAATAATCATCGCATAAGAAAAATTGATTCGAATGGAATCATTACTACGGTTGCCGGAACAGGAAAACCAGGGTGCTGCAACGATAATGGTCTTGCCAAAGAGGCACATCTTCATTTTCCTTCAGATGTTGATATCGATTTAGAAGGAAATTTATATATATCAGACCGGTCTA
This sequence comes from Candidatus Nitromaritima sp., assembly GCA_041938985.1. Taxonomy (GTDB): domain Bacteria; phylum Nitrospinota; class Nitrospinia; order Nitrospinales; family VA-1; genus Nitromaritima. The sequence goes on from JBGTUV010000010.1 coordinate 13,246, forward strand.
ATAATCGTATTCGAAAAGTTAATTCTGAAGGAATCATTACCACCATTGCTGGATCGGGAGAACCTGGTTATAGGGGTGATTTTGGTCCAGCGGAGAAATCGCTCTTGAAATACCCGTTCGGTATTAGTCTCGATAGTAAGGGGAATCTTTACATTGCAGATCGAGGTAATAACCGTGTGCGTAAAATTGACCAGAGGGGGATCATTACCACCATAGCTGGGGATGGCACCCATTCATTTGGTGGAGACTACGGCCCAGCAAATCAATCAAGCCTAGCATTTCCAACTGATGTAATCGTCGATTCGTTGGGAGTAGTTTATATAGCTGACCGTAATAATAATCGTGTGCGTAAAATTGATCGGTTGGGCGTTATTACGACTTTGATGGGAATAAATCAGGCAGAATTTAACGGGGACAATGAAATTGCAGCAGAAACGACTTTACACCTCCCTTTTGCGTTGGCTTTTAATGGAGAAGATCGTTTGTTGGTTGTGGATCGTAATCACTTTCGAGTTAGAGAGGTCAGGCTTCAAGGTAATCAAGTCGAAACAGTAGCAGGTAATGGAAAATTTTTATTCAGAGGAGATGGGGGCCCTGGTGGTGGTGCTACTTTGGAAGCACCATCAGGAATTGCTGTAGATAGCAAAGGGGACGTGTTGTTTGCTGATCGTTTGCACCAACGAATACGAAAGGTTGGGAGAAATAATAGCATTATTGAAACCGTCATAGGAAATGGAAAGCAGGGAAACGAAGGCAATGAGGGGCTGGGTATTGAGGCAACGCTTCACCTCCCGGAGGTTTTAATAATGGACCATGAAGATAATCTTTATTTAACTCAACGCTCTGGGAATGCTTGGATCATCCGTAAGATCAATCCTGATGGAATTATTACACATTTTGCTGGCAATGGGAGGCAAGGAAATATAGGAGATGGAGGGCCCGCTATAGAAGCCTCATTTCATACTATCAGTGACATAGCCGCGGATGAGCGAGGTAATATTTATGTCGCGGATTCAATCAACAGGAATATCCGTAAGATCAATAAGCGGGGAATCATTTCTACGATTGCCGATGACAGCTTAGAGGCACTGGGGACAGAGGTTCACCCAAATGGAATTGTGGTCGACAAAGTAGGCAGTATTTTTTTTTCGGATTCAGGGAGCGGCAAAGTTTACAAAATAGATGCAAGTGGCACTATCACGTTAATCGCCGGAACTGGTGATTTTGATGATCACGGTGATGGTGGGCTAGCTCTGGAAGCTGGTCTTAGATCACCTGGGGGGCTAGCAATTGGGCCAGATGGATTCTTATATATTGCTGAGCAG
>JBGTUV010000011.1:0-14230 GCA_041938985.1 Candidatus Nitromaritima sp.
AACCCCCATGGATTGGATTGGGTCTCTAGTGATTTGAAGGCATTGACAAACTCATCAGGGTATCGATTTTCCATGAGCACAAGTCCACGCCTCAAATCGACCACCTTATTAACGTACTCGATCATGACCGGACACTCCTCTTCACAAGCACCGCAAGTAGTACACGACCACAGCGTTTCATCGTTGATCACCCCACCTAGTAAAACAGGGGCAGTACTTTGTTCCAAATTATCACCAAGTAAGTAGGGAGTTTGGCGATTGAGATGGTCGCGTAAATCAACGGTCAACTGTTTGGGTGAAAGCGGTTTATCGCTCGCCAGGGCTGGGCAAACAACATCGCATCGTCCGCACTCGGTGCAACTGTGTAGATCAAGAAGTTTTTTCCAGGAAAATTCATCTATTTTTGAGACACCAAAACTTTCCTGTTCTTCATTCTCAAAGTCAATACGGTGAAGCCCGTTACCTACTTCTGGAATTCGCGAAAAAAATACGTTTGGAATCGAAGTGATAATGTGTAAATGTTTAGAGTTTGGGAGCAACGTCAAAAAATACAAGACACAAACGATATGGGTCCAGTAGGCTAGGTTATGAATGTGCACCACAGCATCAGAACCCAAAATCTGCAACATTGGCGCAACTGCTCTACCAACCCAAATTCCGCTAAGCGGTACTTGCGGGTTTCTCGCCTGCCATCCCGCATCAAAAAGGGCATCGCTAACCATTATCAAAAGAATAAGGGAAAGAATAACAATACCCTCCACCGACAAGGTGAGTCTTTCAGGTTTGGCTATCAACCTCCTATACAAAGCATAGGTCGCGGCTAGACTCACCAGAACAACAAATAAATCTTTTAACAAAGCGTAAGGCGTTGCCATTCCACCTGCATTAAACTCCACTGTTGGGAAAAAACCGATGAAAAAAAACCACAGCGCTCTTACAAGTAATACTAGAAATCCCCAGAAAATTAATGCGTGCATCCAACCTGACCTGGTTTCCTTCAGTATTCTTGTTTGGAAAATAGCAATTCGAACTGTATTCCATAATCTTGTTATGGGTTCATTAAATCTATCCTCACAGGCGACCCGTCCCAAGACTCTATACTTGGGCCATAAAAGGAAAAAAAAACGTGTGAGCGCCAGCACTACAAAAACACCTAGAATAAAAGGCTGTAAGTCCTGAGAAACCCACTCAAATGCACGGTTTTGGGCAGCGTTCATTTAAAAACTATCATCTTCAGTAGTTCATAGGCACAGGTAGAAACAAGAAACCTGCAGATCAAATCATAATACCGAAAGAAGGTATAAGAAACTAGTCTTTGATTTTTCAGGAATTACTGTCTAGCGAACCATTTCTTATGCTATATTGTTAATGGTCTTATCCAGTTTTGGAGGGCTATGATAGCTCTTGTTTTTTTTAATTTTGCCATTAACAGGAGGCCTTGCACATAGTGACACTTTTTTCTCGCGCAGTTCAGTTTCCCGTTCTTACAGGGGCTATTGGTAGCATTTTCATCCTACTCACTGCCAATGCCAATGCAATTCCAGTTGGCGATGCTTACGAAACTGGTCAGGCTGAGTTTCAGGCTTCCCCAGCATTTCAACCTAGAAACGAAGTTCCCCCTGTATTTCATCCGTCTTTACACCCAGGTTCAAACGATGAAATTAATGAAGAGCATCCCATTCCTGATTATATAAAAAAGATTTCTAAGAGTCAGTTTTTCCCAACCCATTACCAACAATTGATTGAAATCAAACCAGTAAACCAGATACAAAGTAAAATTTTTGACGAGCAGGCCTTTCGTTCGATACAGAAAATAGGTGTTTTAGATTTTGAGAATAGGACTGTTAATCCATTCAAGGACGAAGAAGCCGGTCATGTGGTAGCAAAACAGATTTCGAGAGAACTTCAGTCCATGAAGGACTATTTTATCATTCCGCCTCTTATGACGAATGAAGATGCAAAAATCAGAATAGTCGCACAAGTTCCCGGTAATAAGGCAGGACAAGTTGAATCATCTCATGTCGAGAGCCAACCGGCTATCCCTGTTCTACCCAACCCAAATAATAAGGTTGATGCAGTGATGATTGGGGCGGTCTCCAAATATATGAATTCGTACCAAGACCGAAACGGAAAAATAGAAAAAAGCCTTTCCGGTAAGGTTGAGTTTGGATCATTTTTGGTAAGTACACGTACGGGAGATGTGCTTTGGGGAGCCCGTTTTATTGGAACGCAACCTACGGGCCTTCTAAGTTCGGGGACGAAGTGGCTTAGCAAGAAGCAACTATCCCAAAGAGCAATGAAAGAGGTATTAGAATCATTTCGTGAGAACGGTAACCGTTAGAAATAAAAAAATATTCAACATTACAAAACCATGCCAAAAACCGACTCATCTGAATAGTAGACTCATAACTCTATGCTAAAAGAAGAGCAGACCTTAAAAAAAAAGAAGCTTTGGAGAAATTTATTTCTTCTAAATCTATGTATAAGTTTGCTACTAATCGGCCTTTACTGGGTTCCTATTAAAATGGTTCAACTGGAAAATTTTGTAGACTCACCCAGCGTGAATCTTCCCAAAGAAGGCGTCGTTCCCATTAGCAACACCAGTTCAGTTCAGCCTGCAAAAAGTTCGACACCATCAAATCTTTTGGAAACCAAGTTAACAGTAATAAACGCATCGTCTGAAAAAAACTGGGTGTACTTCGATTTTTCGAGAGGAGGGGTGGTTGAAATTCATGACAAGACGTCGCTCGAATGGGATTTAGCATTTCGCAGAAGTAAGGTGATCTCCAATGGAGGCGCTACCAACAAGTTTGGCAAAGCGGGATTGATCAATTTAGGTTCGCCGAATTTTGATCAAGTGGTAGATGTGCCGACCAACAATTATACTCCGGACATGTCCACAAAAACAGAAACAGAAAACCCCATTCTTTTAAAATGGTACTCGTATAATTATCTGACTCATAAACTTTCAGCCAAGGCCAATACCTACGCTATGAAAACAGCTGACAGTAAATATGCAAAAGTTAAATTTCTTGATTTTTACTGCTCCAACAAGGAAACGGGATGCATCAAGATGCAATATGTCTATCAGGATAATGGTTCGAACCAATTCACCAAACCCGCTTCTGGCTAAACACCGCTACCAACATCCTTTTCCTCGTTGAAAAAGTAAACTGGGTATGTTCAAGAGGTGATGAACATGTTATTTTGTTCTACACAATTTTGGATGACTTGATTCTGATTTTCGGTGCAGATTGATTTTTATTATTGGAGGAAACTATGGCAACATTGAAGCAAATACTTTTTCGTAAATACACAGACAAAGGTCTCGACGTTATAGTAGAAGAGATGAAAAAAAAATACGACCAAAAAAAAGGCCGACGATTTAACTATGACAATATCACCTATGAGGTCAGTCGCGGCGGTGTGATTGATGAGAACATGCAGTTTGAGATAAGTTCGAAGATTCCTCAGGACGAACTCAAAGATCATAAGGACATGAAAAGCTATTTCGCTAAAATAAAAAACCTGGCATCCAAGTTTAAGAACAAACCCGTTTCCATAAAAATGGAAAACATTGTTCTGGATACAAAAAAAAATACTGAAAAAGAGAGAGACTACGTAAAGCTCCTATACAGCTATCCATTGAATGACCTATACAGTGACAAGGAAATATCAGAAAAAATCAAAGAAATGAGTCAGCAAACCAAAGGAGAGAAGCCTACTTCGGAAGGAAGCGATGCGTTGACACGGCAAGGTAATTTAGCACTACAGCTAGTGCAAGAGTCCACCCAAAGTTTTGCCCGCCAAAATATTGAAGACTTGATTAGTGCCAATAAGCAGGCAAGGACGAAAAGAAGTGGCTAAATATTAATGAATCGATTAGCTTACTACCTAGGACGATCATTACAGTTATTGGGACTTGCCACCATTACTTCGGTAGTTCTACTTTTTTTTGGCCGGTGGAAAATGGAGCCTCTTCTCTATCTAGCCATACTTGGAATAGTTGAGTTTTACGGCGGGACTTGGCTTCTTGAAAGAAAACAATCCTGATGAAGAATCCAATCAAATCCTTGATGTCACCTTGAACGGGAAAGTTGCCCAACGTTTTCTATTTTGTTTTTTTGCCTTCCATAAAACATGCAAAAATTACTAGCACAACCTGGTTTTTTGGCTCCTTCCGGCACGTTTGGTGCCGATCTTAGTTACCTGTTGGCAGTACTATTTACGGTAATGTTTCTTTTCGCCTGGGGGTTGGCAAAAAAAGGACTGGGCACTCAACACCACAAGTTGATCTTTTTATCCATGGTATCAATGCTGGTTTATTTTATCGGCTATTACTATGCTCGGCAGTTAGGCGTATTGTCTCTTGAGGGAAAAGAAGGCTTTGGAGGTCCACAAGATGTCTACAACAATATTTTTATACCCACTCTAACCACACACTTGGTCTTAGTCTGCCTTGGGCTTATTTTATCTATATATATGATTTTTCAGGGGTTTCGTGCGTGCGATAGAATCGATGGTAACTATATTCTCCAAAGCAGGGAATTAAAAGCAAACCCAAAAATTTTCAAATCGACCATGATAATCCTTGCCCTACTTTGGGCAGGAAATCAGTCAATCCTCACATTCATTCGGCACAAATCTTTCGCTGCAAGTCTCGCTTGGGCGATCATTTTTGGTGTTATAGCCCTCGTGATCTATCTAGAAAAATTTATAGAAAAATCCATACCTGATGGAGCTCAGCGCCACAGAAAATTGGGGCGAATCACTATGGTAATCTTCGCCCTGATTTTAGTAACTAGCACGTTAGTTTACCTTATGTTATATGTGGTTTATCCCAAAACATAGTTGTAAGAGATCGTGTTGCGCAGGACGAGATAAAGGCTCTTGAATGAAAAAGGACATAAAATAGGTCACTGTCCCAAGATCAACGGGTTTCTTCTTGACACTTTTTAAAACCCTGTGTTAAAGTTCGCGGATTAAATGATCTCGAAGTACATAAGAAGTAGGTAAAGGGCTGTGAGTCCGTTGACTCCGAGACCTATATAAACGATATTATCGAAGATTTTTCCATCTTTACTCGGCATGAACTTTCCTCATGTTGAGAGAACGAAGTTTTGGTTAAGCTAACATCCATAATTTATTGCTGTCAAGAGTAAATTGTTTTAAAATTTAACACTTTTATTTTAGGGGCGTTTTCAATGGATATAGAAAAACTTAAGGAAAAAGCCGGCCCGTGGATCTACATGGGAACTGTTGTGTTTTGTTTGTGGTTCTTTTACTGGTTCGCTTCAGTTTGGCGATAAACGAAGACGGCTCGAATAAAATTTGGTTTAGTAAATACTAAAAGGGGGTAATTGTGGAGTTTGAACAAAAAAAATTCATAACCGGAAAATCAATTACGTGGTTCATCATTGCGTTTATCGTGATGTGTTTCTATTACTTATTCATTAACTGGGGCCTTATGCAGGTTCAGGGTTTGGATTACTTCTACCTCTGGAACTCAGGTGGGTAGCGGTGGAGGTGGTCACTAGTCACTGACTAAAGTATTTGCAGAGAAAATGGCGAGCTCTTGTAGCTTGCCATTTTTTTTTCTATCAAGTATTGTCTGCCCAAAATAAATAGCTATGAACGGCAAAACAGCCTGTCGCATTTATCTCATAAGGCACGGTGAAACCGCCAATGCTGGAGAGGTTTGCTTTAATGGACATTTTGATGTCGACCTCTCCGATAAAGGAGTAAAACAAAGTCTCCTTCTTGCCAAAGCTTTAAAAGATCGCCCGATCCAAGCTGTCTACAGTAGTGATCTAAAAAGAACCCAAATAGGCGCCAAATTTATAGCAGATAGACACAACTTAAAACACGTTCCTTGTAAAGAGTTACGTGAATTGGCCTTCGGTGATTGGGAGGGATTGAGTATAAGTGAAGTCAATCGAAGGTATCCTGATAAACTAAAAGAGAGGCTCGAAAACATAGAGCTTTTTCAGGTTGAGGGTGGTGAATCATTTTTTCAACTCAAAGATAGGGTAATCCCAAAATTTGGGCATATACTAGCTGAGCATCCTTCCGATAGCATCGTCATACTTTGCCATGGTGGCGTTATACGAACTATTTTGGCTTACATACTAGGAATCTCCATTAAAAATCTTTTCCGCATCAACCAGCCTTATGCGTCGGTGAATATCATTCAGTACTACGAGGGAGGAGATCCAGTCGTGGATCTTATGGGAGGAAGTCACAGCAACATCCACTCACTCAATTCATCTGATAAAAAAATATCTATCCAATAAAAGGTGAGTTTTTACAATGAGCTGGCTTATCCGTATTCATAATGCAGATGTTTTTTTAAATGGCAAACAAGTTCTCAACGCTATCGATTGGACTATGAAAAAAGAAGAAAACTGGGCGGTCGTGGGTGTTAACGGCGCGGGCAAAACATCCTTCATGAAACTTATCTTCGGAGAGTTAATACCGATTGATGGGGGAGAAGTCCGGTGGTTTGGGGACGAAGAACATGGCCCTCTTAACAAAGCTAGAAAGCGTATCGGCTTTGTTTCTGCAGATTTTCAAGAAAACTACGCTCCCTCCACACTTGGTATAGATGTGGTTGTATCTGGTTTTTTTTCTTCAATTGGACTATATAGAAAAGCTAATCAAAAACAAAGGGAAAGAGCCGCCTACTGGATGGAGTTTTTAGGCATACAAAATTTAAGCAATGAGCCTATTGGGAGAATATCGCATGGAGAAGCTCGAAGAATTCTTTTAGCTAGAGCTCTAGTCAACCATCCTGATTTATTAATCCTAGATGAACCCTGTGCCGGGTTGGACATCCCGACAAAGGAGCTCTTTTTGCAAACTCTCAAAAAACTTGCCAAAACGAAAACCCAACTAATCTATGTAACCCACCATATTGACGAAATTCTTCCCCTGACAACTCATGTTCTATTTCTCAAAAACGGCACCATTTTTTCTAGGGGAACTAAAAGCAAAATGCTCACTGGACCCAATCTATCGGAGGTTTTCGATTGCCATATAGAATTGAAAAAAAAATCAGGCCGCTACTGGATTACGGAAAGTCGACCAAATAGTTCAGGGGACTCTATTAAATACCTAAACTAAATAACCAGCCCCTCTCCTTGCCCAAGCCCAAATGAATACTGTACAATCGAAATCATCTAACTACAGGAATCGAGGTTCACAATGAGTCAAAATGGTACTTTTTTACTCGTAGCAACCACATGGGTGCTTCTATTTGGCTTTGCTCCTGATACTTGGTCACAAGAAAAAGCTGAGGATTGGTTTTTGAAAGGAAATACGCTCCGTCACCAAGGCCACTTTGAAGAGGCGGTTGACGCTTATAAAAAATCAATTGAGCGTAACCCCAATGCGACCGTTGCCCATTTTAATCTTGCGCTGGCATATAAAAATCTAAACAAACCGAAAGAAGCTGCAGTCGCTTTCGAAAAAGCCGTCGAACTAGAACCCGGGAACCTTGATGCCCGCTATAGTTTGGGAAATGTCTATAATCACCTAGAACGTTGGGAAGACGCTATCGCCCAATTGAACATAGTCGTCCACCGACGACAAGACGATGCTGAAGCACATGGTAATCTTGGGTGGGCCTATTATAACTTCAGGAAGGGACCACCATTCAAGTACCTCGTAATTATCAACCTAAGAAAAGCCGTTGATTTATTTGAACTAAAAAATCAACATAAAGCCGCAAATTCAACACGAAAAGTTTTGGATGATGCTATGATCAAGTTTAACTTTAACAAGAAAAATTAACCCTCTCCCGATAAATATTTTATTCAAAGTAATCAAAATCCAAAAATCTTTCCAAATTTGGCCATCAGACGTTCAATATAAAATTGAACTAATCGATAATTTATTTTAGTATCACAAAACTATATATGCCGTAGTCGAACTCTTTACATGGGAAGAGAGGAATTATGGGAATACTTATCAAAGGGGATTTTCGAACCAAGCTAACATCAAAGCTTTCTAAATACAGATCCAAAGACAAAACCCCTGAGTACCAGAAAGAAATCTTCTCTGAGTTATTTTCTAAATTCCCTCAGTTCAAAGCGCATGTGGCCGCCTATGTTGAAAGGAATTATTGCGGCGTGGTGATCAACGATGAGGACCACAGCAACCCGGATACATTGATTGACCTGATAAGTTTCGATGAACTACGAATGCTAAATAAGTGGATCGCCGATCGGAACAAGCCAAAAATCCTGCGGCGCAAATAGACCTCGGATAAACAGTTATTTGACCGCCACCCCAATATCTAGAATTTTGGCACTTTGAAGAATACCCATAATCTTAATGACATTGCCATATGGCAAGTTCTTATCTGCTCTTATAACTGCCGCATTATTTTTACTTACTGAAATTTTCGAAAGCGCTGACTCAAATTCTTCGAGGGTTACCTTTTCCCCATTCAAAAATATCTGCTTATCCACAGTCAACTCGACCTTAACCGGTTCCTTAACCTCGCTTGGCACCGATGACTTTGAGGAAGGCAAAGAAATATCCATCTGTCGTTTAAAGTCAACAAACACTGTCGATACCATAAAAAATATAAGCAAGAGAAACACCACATCGACAAGCGGTGTCAAGTCAAACGAAAAATTTTCTTCATTTTCACTTCGAAAACGCATTGAATCTACTCATTAAGGAAAGTTGTAAATTGCTTTATTCTTCTCTCTTTGCCTTCTTAGGTTTACTTTTCTTTTCCCACTCTTTTTTTTCACGCATGGCCTTGAAGGAAAGTTCTTCAATAAGCTGAAAAGAAATTTCTTCCATTTCAAAAACATAGCGATCAATTTTTGCCCTAAAATAATGGTATAAAACCAAAGCTGGAATACCCACTATCATGCCCGCTGCTGTAGTAATCAAAGCCTCTGAAATACCACTGGCAACCAACCCCGGATTTCCTGTCCCGCTTTGTGAAATGACATCAAAAGCCTTAATCATTCCAAACACAGTGCCTAATAATCCCATCATAGGAGTGATGTTTGCTATGGCACCTAAAGCGCGCAAATTGGAATTCAGCAAGGAGGCCTCATGCTGACCTGCGCCCTCAATCGCCCGCTCTATTTCATCTACCTTCTCCCCAAATCTCAGTAAACCAGTTTTGAGAATACGCGCTAACGAAGTGTCATGAGACGCACATAACTGCAATCCCAGTTGGATATCATCCCAGTTCCAGTGCGAACGGAACTGATCAAGAAACGCAGCGTCAATAATATTCTTGCGTCGTAAATTATAGGCTCTTTCTAGTCCAATTCCGGCCATAAGTATGGAACAAAAAATTATGGGATACATCATCAACCCTCCCTTTTCCACAAAAGACAGAATTTTTAAACTTGAACTAGGGTTAGCTATTTCAGCAGCATACAAATCTGAAGAAAAACCAAACACCACTAAAATCACCGCAAAGGCTTTAAATTTTATTTTTGGAGTCAAATGCATACCTATACAATTTTCAAGTTATAGCGCATCCGCGTTGTCAACTCAGCAAATCTAATAACCAATCCGTGTTTATAGCATAATTAAAGTCTGAATAGTAAAACACGGACAAAAAACACTCACTTCAAAAGACTTTGGTGTATATTGTGTTGCAAATTGCTATTTTGGTTATTATATACATAAAATGATCGTTAAAAATTTTTTCACAATTAACATTCGCCCACTTATCGCCATAAGTATTATCGCTGGTCTTTTAACAATTTGTTCCTGCTCGCTCTTCACCAAAGAAATCGTACCCGATTCATCTAAAGAACTACTTGAAGAGGGAATCAAAGCGATTAAACTAGGTCAAAATCTCCGAGCAAGAACCCTATTTACACAACTCATTGAAGATTTTCCTGACAGCAAGGAACGAACGCAAGCGCTACTGATTTTAGCTAGATCTCATTATAGTATTGAGGAGTATGAGGAAGCAAAATTTCATTTTCAAAAGTTTGTTGACTTATACCCGAAGCATAAAAATATCGACCGAGCCTACTTTTATAAAGCCATGTCGGACTATCAACGTATGGACCTTGTCTCAAGAGATCAGGTTGCAACAAAAGATGCGCGTGACGGATTCCAACAATTAATTGACCGGTTTCCCAAGAGCCAGTACCTGAGTCAGGCTAAACAAAAAATAAATGAATGCGATTTTAATTTAGCAAAAAATGTTCTCGAGGTCGGGAAATTCTATTACCGTACAGGGGCTTACCTTTCGGCCATTTCCAGGTTCAAAAGTCTTCTGGATGACCACTCAAAACAAAAATTTTTTGATGAGGCAGCGTTTCTTATCGCAGAATCGAATTTTCATGAACAAAACTTCAAGGAAGCACGTTTACTTTATAAGAAGTTTACCAGAGAATATCCTAGAAGCCGGTTCATGCTTAAAGCAAAAAAGAGGCTTACAGCTTTACGTTAATTAAGATAACGATGCTGATGACCGTCAAAACAAAATTCCAAAAATCAAATGGGAAAAACTTAAATACAGGTTCACGCCCCGACGCTTTAACTCGCTATATGAGTGAAATCAGTAAAATCAAACCACTGACTCGCGATGAAGAGTGTGAATTGGGTCATAAGATAGCGGAAGGTGACATTGCGGCGCTCCAAAAACTAGTTCAAAGAAACTTGAAATATGTTGTGTCAATAGCCAACAAGTACCGTGGATGTGGACTCTCCCTGCAGGATTTAATTGAAGAAGGAAACATCGGCATCATTCAAGCTGCCAAGAGATTTGATCCTTCACGTGAAGTAAAGTTTATCACCTACGCTGTTTGGTGGATCAAACAGGCTATAGTCCACTCCCTTGCCTCGTATGCGGGAGCCGTCAAGCTACCTGTCAAACAAGCTGTAAAAATGCACCGAGGGCTAAAAATTTCTAAAATTCTAGCCCAGAGCCTTGGCCAAGAACCAACACAAAGCGAGATAGCTCGACACCAAAAACTATCTATGTATGAATACGAAAACATTATGCGTGGCTATCAAAAACAACTTTCCTTAGACACCCCACTCAAAAATGGAGAAGACACCACCTACCTTGAGTTACTGGAAAAACAAGATGCCGTACCCTGTGATGAACAAGTAATAAGACAAGAATTAAACTCTAAAATTAGCGAGTTGTTGATGAACCTACCTGAACGCGAAAAGGAAATTTTAAGGATGCGTTTTGGTTTCGATGGGGAAGCAAAAACATTAGAAGAAATAGGGCAAAAAATTGGTGTGTCCCGCGAACGAGTCCGCCAAATTGAAAAACGAGCTAAAGAAAAATTAAAAAGAAAATCAAACTCTAAGACTTCTTTTGAACCTTTGAGTTAAAAACTCAAACGAATTCTAAATAACTTGTTTTAAATGCTAATAAGTATTTCTATATGGTTTTTTGCCTACGCTCTTGGTTCTATCCCGTTTGGAGTTTTACTTGCCCGCACTCAAAACATTGATCTGCGTGAACATGGTAGTAAAAATATAGGCGCAACCAACGTCACTAGAATACTAGGTAAAAAAGCAGGGGCTTTAACCCTGTTGGGAGACACGCTTAAGGGATTACTGGGTGTAGCTATGGCCTCATGGGTCTCAGACGACCCTTTTACGATTGCCGGAGCAGGGATCATGGTTTTCCTTGGCCACCTATTTTCAGTTTTCTTGAATTTTAAAGGCGGAAGAGGTGTTGCTACAGGACTAGGTATTCATTTATATATAATGCCGATAGAAACATTGGGGGCTGTGGCAGTATTTGTTTTCACCTTGTGGGTTTCAAAGTATGTTTCTCTCAGCTCTATTATTGCAGCGATAGCTCTACCAATATTTGGTGTATTTGTTGAGTCCCCGTTCTCCTACAAATACATGTCTTTAGGGATTGCCATCCTAATAGTGTGTAAACACTACGAAAATATTCGCCGCATTGTCACAGGAACAGAACCACGTTTCCTTAAAAAATAGAATTTGACAAAAACCTTTTAAGGAAAATATAATAAGGCATCCTGTAAACTCTTAATTAATCAGATATTCGCGGGAGTAACTCAGTGGTAGAGTGCAACCTTGCCAAGGTTGAAGTCGAGGGTTCGAACCCCTTCTCCCGCTCCACTTTTCCTCTCTTTTGTTTTAAATTCACATTTCAGGCACCGTCGCCAAGTGGTAAGGCAGAGGTCTGCAAAACCTTTATCGGCGGTTCGAGTCCGCCCGGTGCCTCCATTTTTCTCAATCTATTACCGTTTAATCAAGGATTATTCTTGACTAACAGGATCTATAGATGAATTCATTATTTGCTGAATTTGCAAAACTCATGTGGGGTCCCTGGCTTCTGATTCTTCTGTTGGGAACTGGAGCGTGGCTATCCATTCGTCTTAGTGGGATTCAAATCAGAAACCTTACATACGCGTTTCGATTAACCTTCTCTAAAGAGCGAGGTGGAGAAGGGGATATTTCACATTTTGGATCATTAATGACCGCCTTAGCAGCTACGGTTGGTATCGGGAATATTGCTGGCGTGAGCACGGCAGTTGCATTGGGAGGACCAGGCGCAATTTTTTGGATGTGGATAACTGGATTGGTAGGAATGGCTACCAAATATTCAGAAGGTTTTTTAGCTGTCAAATATCGTCATATTAATGAACATGGTGAAATTTCTGGTGGCCCAATGTATTACCTTGAATACGGTTTAGGACAAAAATGGCTTGGCACTTGCTTTGCTATTTTTGGGGCCTTAGCCGCATTTGGCATTGGTAATATGATTCAATCAAATACCACGGCCCGCGCCCTATCCGTAACGCTAGGAACCAGTAATTTTTTGGTGGGAATCGTTTTAGCCTTGCTGACCGGAATGGTGATAATAGGAGGAATAAAAAGAATTGCCGATGTCGCAAGTTATTTCGTACCTCTAATGGTTTTAATTTATTTTATTGGAGCCACCATTGTAATACTTAATAACTTATCTCATCTGGGCTCTGGAATAGTATTGATCTTTGAACATGCTTTCACTGGAACAGCCGCTACAGGCGGATTTGTTGGGGCCACTCTGGCGCAAACCATTCGCTTCGGTGTAGCACGTGGACTCTTTTCAAATGAGTCCGGGATGGGCAGTGCTCCTATTGTTGCGGCTGCCGCAAGGACCAACCATCCGGGAAAACAAGCCCTCGTTTCCATGACAGGAACCTTTTTAGATACGCTGATTATTTGCTCCCTTACCGCACTGGCTTTAAGTTCTTCAGGTGTTTGGATTTCAGGAGAAACAGGCGTCGCCTTAACCATTCAAGCTTTTTCAAGTGGCTTGCCTGGGCAATGGGGGAACATCATTGTCAGCTCAAGCGCAGTCACTTTTGGTTTTTCTTCTATATTGGCGTGGGAGTATTATGGCGAAAAGTGCTTTGAATACCTTTTTAAAGAAAAGTGGATAGGTCTTTATAGATATGCATGGGTACTTTTTGTGTTTATGGGTGCACTCTTTGAATTAGAGATTGTATGGAACATTTCTGACGCAATGAATGCGCTGATGGCTGTCCCAAACTTGATAGGGCTTCTACTACTAAGCAAAATATTGACCCGGGAAACTCGATCCTTCGAAGAAGGTATAAATAAGGGAACGATTAATAAATTTGACTGACATGGCTATAGTTTTTAGTTTTATATGGCTGATGGATAAAGACAGCACAACCTGAAAAATACTAATCAAACAGAGCATCTACGAACGATCTTGGATCAAAAGGCTGCAGATCATCAACCTGTTCGCCAACACCTATAAACCGAACTGGTAATTTTAGCTCTCGAGCAATACTAAATAATACCCCTCCCTTAGCTGAGCCGTCTAACTTCGTCATCACAATCCCGTCAACATCAAGCGCCTCGTTAAATAATCTCGCCTGAGACAAGCTATTCTGTCCTATAGAAGCATCAAGGACCAGAAGGGTTTCATGGGGCGCCGCATGGACAACTTTTTTAACAACACGTTTTATCTTCTTTAACTCTTCCATTAAATTCTTATTAGTTTGTAAACGCCCTGCTGTGTCAACGAAAACCCTATCGACTTTCTTTATTACGGCAGATTGAACGGCATCATATGCCACAGCAGAGGGGTCAGCCCCGCTTTTTTGGCTCACACAGGGAACATCTATACGTTGAGCCCAAGCCTGCAATTGTTCGGTCGCTGCCGCGCGAAAGGTGTCGCCCGCTGCAAGCATAACCTGCTCTCCTTGCGCTTTATATCTAGCAGCCAGCT
>JBGTUV010000012.1:0-13958 GCA_041938985.1 Candidatus Nitromaritima sp.
AATCATGTGAATGGATTTAGGTTAGTTGAAAAAATTAGCAAATCACTTGCTAAAGAAGCATATATTATGAGTGTAGATGGCAAACTAAAAGATTTAAGTTACGAGATAAAAAAAAATTCAACTGTTAGAATAATTACATCTAAAGACAAAGAGGGTTTAGAAGTATTAAGACATGATACCGCTCATATTTTAGCAATGGCTGTACAAGAATTGTTTTCTGGAACACAAGTAACTATTGGTCCTGTTATTGAAGATGGGTTTTATTACGATTTTTATCGCGAGTCTCCCTTTGTCCCAGAAGATCTGGAAAAAATTGAACAGCGTATGAAGGATATATCTTCGGAAAATCTTGATATCACCCGTAGAGAACTACCACGTGAAGAAGCATTAAGGATGTTCGACGAAATGGGCGAACCATTCAAACGTGAAGTAATCAGCGACATTGAATCCGATGAGCCTATTTCTGTTTACTCTCAAGGAGAGTTCACAGACTTATGTCGGGGACCACATGTTGAAAACACAAAAATTCTAAAATCTTTCAAACTGTTAAATGTTTCGGCAGCCTACTGGAGAGGGGATGAACGCAACAAGGTACTACAAAGAATTTATGGAACCGCGTGGCACACGGACAAGGAATTGCGGGTCTACCTAAAACGCTTAGAGGAAGCCAAAAAACGCGACCACCGTAAGTTGGGAAAAGAATTAGATCTATTTTCGGTAACTGATGAAGTAGGCCCTGGACTGATTCTCTGGCACCCAAAAGGATCACGAATACGTTGCCTAATGGAAGATTTTTGGAAAGAAGAACATTTCAAAAATGGTTACGAGATGGTGCACTCTCCTCATGCGGCGAAAGTAGACATGTGGAAAACGAGCGGGCACATGGATTTTTATAAAGATAATATTTTTTCACCCATGGATATAGAGGGAAAAGAATATGTCATGAAACCGATGAACTGCCCATTTCACATTCAAATATATAAAAGTCGCCTACGCAGCTATCGAGACTTGCCTCTAAGATTTGCAGAATTAGGCACAGTTTATCGCTATGAAAGGTCGGGGGTTTTGCATGGATTATTAAGGGTGAGGGGCTTTACTCAAGACGATGCGCATTTGTTCTGTCGCCCAAACCAGATTGAAAAAGAAATTGTCAAAGTACTAGATCTTATCTTGTTCATCCTTAGATCTTTTGGGTTTGATGAATATAAGGTGTATTTAAGTACCCGCCCAGAAAAATTTGTTGGGTCAGAAGACGGCTGGGAACAAGCCACCAACGCACTTAAACAAGCGTTAGAAAAGTCAAAATTGAAATATGAAGTTGACCCCGGGGAAGGAGTGTTTTATGGACCAAAAATCGACATCAAAATAAAAGATAGCCTTAACAGGTTCTGGCAGGTCTCGACGGTTCAAGTAGATTTTAATCTTCCAGAGCGATTCGATATAAACTACATTGAAGAAAATGGTCAGAGAAACCAGCCCATTATGCTTCACCGCGCGTTGATGGGATCCTTGGAAAGGTTTTTTGGTTGCCTTGTCGAACATTACGCTGGGGCCTTTCCTTTATGGCTTGCGCCAGTTCAAGTAATTCTTCTACCAATCACTGATCAAAACCAGAGATATACCGATGAAGTATTCAAAAAATTGATAAATAGTGGATTTCGCGTAGAAAAAGACTTGCGAAATGAGAAGATTGGGTTCAAAATCAGGGAAGCCCAACTACAGAAGATCCCTTACATGGTTGTTCTCGGAGAAAAAGAACGAGAAAACAATGAGTTAGCTGTTCGCAAAAGACGATCAAAAGAAACTGTGACACTAAGTATCGATGCGTTTATTGATAAGATAAGCTTAGAGGTTAGTGAAAAACATTTAGGCGAAGCTATTCAACCCATTTAAATTGAGGAGGATTTTTTTCCATTTCTAAGAAACAACGACAGCGTACTAATAGAATGATACGTGTGCAGGAAGTAAGCTTGGTTTACAATGGTGAACAGCTGGGTGTTTTCCCGACTCAGGAAGCCCTGAACATGGCAGAAGAAAAAGACATGGATTTGGTGGAGGTAGACCCTAACAGCAACCCGCCTGTCTGCCGTATCATGGATTATGGTAAGTTTAAGTATCAACAAAGTAAGCGGGCGCACGAGGCTAAAAAAAAGCAAAAGATTATTCACGTTAAGGAAGTCAAGTTTCGCCCCAACACAGATCAACATGACTACGACTTCAAGTTGAAGAATGCTCTCCGTTTTCTGGAGTCTGGGGATAAGGTAAAAATACTCGTTTTTTTCCGCGGCAGGGAAATTGTCCATCGAGAAAATGGGCAGAGGCTACTTAAACGAGTGACCGAAACATTAGAAGATATGGCCGTTGTTGAACAAGAAGCTAAACAGGAAGGCAAGACTTTGTGCATGATCTTCGCTCCAAAATCTCTTAAGAAAAAAGCTTGAGACGATGGGAAATCGAAGTATTCGGTCCAATCTAAAGAAATTTTCAAACGCACGAAAGGCTAAACTATAATGCCTAAGATGAAAACAAATAAAGGTGCCGCGAAGCGGTTCAGTAAAACGGGTACTGGAAAGATTAAGCGCAACAAAGCGTTCACAAGTCATATATTAACAAGCAAAACCACTAAAAGGAAAAGAAACCTACGCCATTCGACGATCATGTCGCCTGGAGATACTCGGAAAATGAGAGTACTAATTCCTTACTAGGACCTACGGGTTTTGCGATAACAAGTAAAATTTTGAGAATTTGATTTTAAAGACAGGAGATTGTAATGGCAAGAGCAGTTAATGGCACTATTTCGAGACGAAGAAGAAAAAAAGTTCTCGATATGGCTAAGGGTTACCGCAGTATTCGTAGTCGGGCTTTCCGCAAAGCTAGAGAATCCGTTGAGAAAGGTCTTTGCTACGCCTACCGAGACCGCCGAACCAAAAAAAGAAATTTCAGAAGACTGTGGATCGCTAGAATCAATGCAGCGGTGCGAGCGGAGGGACTTACCTACAGCCAGTTTATCCACGGATTGAAAAAGGCTAACATTGAGTTAGACCGTAAAGTTCTTTCCAATCTTGCTATTTATAACGCAGATTCTTTCAAGGTACTCACCCAAACAGCCCGATCTCAACTAAGCTCTGTTTAGTTGAGGGAACTGCAACTATTTCCCTGTTTCTTGGTCTCCTCTTCTTTACCTCGAATATGATCAAAAAACTCAAACAACACCAAGATGATTTCGACTTGCTCATCTCTAAGGTGTCTTCTCTTAAGGAACTCAAACAACTCCGTTCCGAATTTCTTGGTAAGAAGGGTTGTGTTTCCCTTATGCTCAATGAAATGCGCTCGCTACCCGACGATCAAAAACCACAAGCCGGTAAACATATCAACGAATTCAAACAAAGTGTTGCAACGCTTATTCAAGAAAAAACGCAAGTTTTCGAAAAGGCATTCGACCAAACCTCAGTCAATAGCGAAGGATTTGACACCACCTTGCCAGGTCGGGGAAATTCTTCTGGATCGATTCATCCTGTCACTCAGATTATGGATGAAATAATATCTATATTTTTTAGTCTTGGCTTTAAAGTAGAAGAAGGACCTGAAATTGAAAGTGATTTTTATAATTTTGAAGCCCTTAACATTCCAAAAGATCACCCAGCGCGAGACATGCAAGATACGTTCTATATTGGAGACGACGTACTTAGAACCCATACCTCACCCGTCCAAATTCATGTGATGGAGAATCAGAAGCCCCCTCTACGCATCATTGCTCCAGGAAAGGTATTCCGATGCGATTCCGACGTATCGCATACACCTATGTTCCACCAAATTGAAGGTTTAATGGTAGACGAAAATCTTTCTTTTGGTGACCTCAAGGGCGTTATGAATATTTTCTTACATGAGATCTTTGGTCAACAAACTAAGACTCGGTTCCGACCTAGTTTTTTTCCATTCACCTGTCCGAGCGCAGAAGTAGATATCGAATGCGTCATGTGCTCTGGGCAAGGGTGTCGGGTTTGTTCCAAAACTGGATGGTTGGAAATTCTTGGGTGTGGCATGGTGGACCCAGCCGTATTTAAGTCTGTTGATTACGATCCAGAAAGGTGGCTTGGTTTTGCATTTGGGTTAGGAATCGAACGAATTGCTATGCTCAAATATGGAATTAATGATATCCGGCTTTTCTTTGAAAATGATCTCAGGTTTTTGAAACAATTCTGAACGAATGGCGCCCCTCAATCTAGTCTTCTAGATTTTCTAACAATATCTTTATCAAAATAGTTAATGGCCATGCCTGCATCAAGGACGACACCTTGCGCATTAATTCCACTAGAGCATTCGCCCAATAGAAATACTGCGCAGTTTGCTACCTCCTGAGTCGTCAAAGCTTCTTTTCGTAAGGTGAGCTCCTCGGCATGGAGATAAGAATCAACGTACCCCGGAATACCAGCGGATGCGGAAGTTTTCAGAAGTCCTGGATTAACCGAATTGAACCGCACCTTAGAGAATGCGCTAAATGATTTTGCTAAAAAGCATAAGGATGAATCAAGTGCTGCCTTCGCTGGGGCCATATAACCATAGTTTTCCGCAGCCATGCTAGTTGTCGAAATGGAAATGGTTACAACTGATGCATTAGTATCGAATAAATCTTTGAACGCGTTGGACAATTGAATCAGTGAATAGCAGGTAATATCAACCGATTGTAAAAAGTCATTTTTGGATGTTTCATGAAATGGCTTTAATCCGTCTGCGTAATTTGCAAAAGCGATAGAATGGACTAACCCATGTAATGTGTCGATTTCGTTAGATACCGATTTTTGTAAAATTTTTATCTCATCCTCGTTTTCTACATCGCACACATATACTGGCGATGGTGCAAGTAATTTTTCAAGTTGTTTCTTTCGCTCCTCCGTTCTGACGCTATACAAAACATTAACCCCTTCCTTCTGCAGGGTTTCCCCAATATGAAAGGCAACGCTCTTTTTGTTGGCAACGCCCGTAACAAGGATATTTTTATTTTCTAAATTCAGAAAACTCACGCCGTCTCCGTTACTAGCATTGCTGTAAACTCCACAGTAAGAACTGTTTTCCCCGCCACTTTTACCTTGCCTGACATGTAGGCAGCTTGTCCGAGAATTTCTTTTAATTTCACCTCAACCTCCATAAGGTCACCCGGCAAAACTACTCGTTTAAGTTTAACATTTGCAATTCTAGTAATAAGTGGAATGCGCCCATCATTAGAAGGAGCTCCCGCTCGCTTGCTCATAAGGATCGAACTGGATTGAAAAACCGCTTCGCAAATTAGAACCCCAGGCATGATGGGTCGGCCTGGAAAGTGCCCCGCAAAAAATGGTTCGTCTGCTTGTATCTGCTTCTCTGTTTTAATACAACTATCCGTTACTTCGACAACCCGATCAACAAAAAGAAACGGTTCCCGCTGTGGCATGTAATCAAGAAAATTTTCCATATATCTTACAAACCTCCTGTAACTTCGACAGAAGAGCCTGTAATATAGGCTGCCTCAGTTGAAGCTATAAAAAGAACCGCGTTAGCTACATCCTCGGGAGAGCCGAAGCGTCGCAATGGAACCATGTCTAGATAAGCTTGCTTTTGTTCTTTAGACAAATCACCAATAAAATCTGTATCGATAAACCCAGGTGAAACACAATTAACAGTTATCTTTCTCGAAGCTACTTCTTTTGAAAGTGATTTCATGAAAGCTACCTGCCCAGCCTTGGACGCAGCATAATTGGCCTGGCCTAAAAATCCAAACTTACCTATAGGCGATGTGATAATAATAATGCGACCATATTTTTTGCGCATCATATTCTGTACCGCAAATTTACAGATATTGAAAGTACCTGTAAGGTTAGTATCAATAACCTTACGCCAATCGCTTTCCTGCATCATACCGACTATAGAATCAATACGGATGCCTGAACAATGAACTAGAATTTGGAATTCTCCATAAGTCTCCTCGATATAACGATAAAAATCTTCTACCTGCGTATATTTAGTTACATCGAAAGAACGTAAATCAAGACACTTCGAGTATTCTTTTCTGGATTCTGCGAATTCTTTTGCTGCTTTATCATTTGACTGGTAGGTGGCCACAACTTTAGCACCAGCCTTGAGCAAGGCTTCTGACACACCTCGTCCAATACCGCGAGTTCCCCCGGTAACCACCGCTGTTTGCCCTTTGAAGTTGAATTCCATTAAGATTTAGTTTCTCGGAGGTGGGGGTATCAAATTAAACTGACGCTGATACCATTTTTCTGGGTTCTTCCCTAACTGAACGCATAAATTTGTCAACTTCATTGGCAACAATAACTCCGTAATTAGCAGCACCAAGCCAACCTGACATGATAATTCCAACTGAACCCGAATGAAAAAGTCCGTTAATTTGGGTAGGAAGTTCTCGACTGATTTTTAAGCCCTCAAATTTGGTCCCAAAGGAAGTTCCAGTTGGGGATAAGGTATACCGCTTGAACGTTTTTGGAGTCGCTGCTTCAAGATAATCAACCTTCTCACGAATATTTGGCACATATTTTTCCAACGCGTCTACAGTACTCTGAATAAGATTTTCTTTTTCTATCTTATATTGATCCTCACTCAAGTCGGCCCAGTCTTTAAATCGCGCGTTGGTGGAAGACACAATAGAGAAGCGATTTAGTCCTGGTCGCATTTCAGGATAATAAAACGAAAACGTCCGGCTAGTAACCTGCTTGTCGAGAATTTTTTCTGTATTATATTCGTTTGCGACAGACGTGAATAAAAGATCCCCCACATTATCTATCTTCTCACCTTTCTTAATACCTATATAAACCTGACAACTGGAATCGTTGAGACGGACTTTTTCAACTTCTTTAATGAATTCGGGATTGAAGTTTTCGTCACCAACCAGATTGTGAATAGTATTAAGAATATTTGAATTAGAAAGAACTGATTGACATTCAATGTCCTTTCCATTGATTTTTACCCCTTTGACTTTTTTTCCCTCAGTATGAATTTTTTCAACTAGGCAATGAGTACGAATATCTACCCCGTTTTTTATTAACTCTTTTTTCATCTTCTTAATTAGATCGTCGGTCCCACCTTGATAAGTAAAAACTCCCTTGTCCATGAAATTTGAGAATACAATGCCATAACTTAATGCTGGATCATCCAAAGTTGATCCATTGGCATAAGTTATTGGTTCCATAAGAAAACGCCATACATCTCTCCTCTCTGGAAAAAACTTTTCAAACAATTCCCGCGTCGTCATTTTCAATTCGTCATAAAAATTCATGTTACGAGTAGTGGCAAAAAATTCGTCTATGACTTCTTTGACAATTCCAAAGCGTTCTAACAATATATTAGTGAAGTCAGTCTTATCAAAGGTGGTAGTGAGCTGAAATTGCGGATTATCAAAACGGATGCCTTCTAGACGAACAACCGAATCCGCCATCTCTTGAGTCCAATATTTACGAAAAGTTTTTACCATACCGGATGGAAAACCATGAAGAGATATATCCAGAATATGACCGCCCTTGCGTTTAAACCAGGTAGCCAATCCCCCCATGTTATAGTGATGCTCTGCAAGAAGAACGGAATGCCCCAGTTTAGCCAACAAATTTGCGGCTGTCATCCCAGCAAGACCACTTCCAATAACAACCACATCATAAGCTGATTTTGCTCCTTTTAGCCAGTTTCTCTCCATAGCAAGCAATTTTACGGGGTTTACGTGTTTGGTGCGACTTTTTTTTGCAAAATATGTAGGTTGGCCATTGAAATACCACTCAAAGTAGCCCCAACAATACCTAAAAACCCCTGATCTGTTCCGCAAATAAATAAGTTTCGGACCGGGGTAATACCATCCTTTAACTTAACGGGTGATCCATAAACTGATCCGTTAGTATGACCTGTATATTTAAAGATCGTCTTAGGAGTAAATGTATCCGAAAATATCACAGAATCTCGAAAGTCTGGGAAAAATGTGAATAAATTTTCTAGCGCTTTGGTTCGCCACTCTTTTTTTGCGTTTATATATTCTCGGCGTGGAAGAGCGTCCCATAATCTAAAATTAGCCAAGTTTGTTAGTCGGATCATTCCTTCTGATAAAGGTTTTGGATATTGGAAGTTATTAGGACAGCACAACACTCCACTGGAAATATCTATGAGACCTTTTGGCACTTCATAACGAAACCGATAATCTGAACAGAAAAATATTATGCTCCGACAATAACCAAGATCCTTAGGTTCCCGGTCTAATGCAAAAAGAGATTCCATAAAAGATACCCGCCCTTCTGAATCATTGGTAACTTGCTCCATCAAGTTAGGATCACATCGCCTCAAAGTTTCAACGCGGCCCATGGAAGAAATCAAAGCGGATGCAGTCAACTCTTCACCACCAACTAGATTCAGGGACCTAAATTCTCCCTGCCTAGAATTAATAATATCTACTTCTGCATCCATTCTTAATTCACCACCAAGACTTTTATACTTATCTACTAAAAGATTAAGAATATAGAGCATTCCTCCCACAGGCTTAGCAAAGCCTTCCATAAAAATGCTCTTGAACATAATTACAAACTGGTAAAAATCCATATCCCGTTCTGAAGCATTACCGTAATACATGAGTGGGCAAAACAACATATCAATGAGGACTGGATCAGAAATATAGCTTCCCAAAATCTCTTTGGAAGAGATCCATTCGCCTGCAGTGAGCGATAATTCATCGAAAGATTCGATCTTTCTGACAAGTCCTATGAATCCGTCTATTTCATCAGGAAATTGCTCACGGACTTCTTGCTTCAGCAAATCAAAATCGTTGGTGAAACGGAGACACTTGTCGGGAAAACGAATCTCTGAAATTTCCTGCTCATAAAGACGAAAATCGTCATGGCTAAACCGGAGTTGTTTAAGTAATTTGCCGAGCGGAGTATTCCGAGCTCCTTTTGGAGCATAATTCGTCATAGCGTGTAAACCCACATCAATGGTTCTGTTTTTTCGAGTGTAGTAAGAGTTTAATCCGCCAACTACTGTATGCTTCTCAATAATAAGAACCTTTTTATCAAACATGGCAAGACGTATGCCTGCAGCTAGGCCAGATAATCCAGAACCAATAACTATAACGTCGTACTTCATAAATTTCCCTGAATTTAAAGAAAATGTGAGAAGTTCTTCCAAAAGTAACAAGTACTGCGATAATTAACAGTAAAATCAGCACTCATACTATAACAACGTCGATAATCAACAAATGATAAAAAAGTGAGGAAGTAATTCTGATTTTAATTGGAAGGGTAGAGCAGAGGTTAACTTGCCAGTTGGTGGTCTTTTAAAAGAGGCTGGAGGTATTGAATACAACTGGCCATGCTGACAAGTTCCTGGTAGTCACTTTCAGGAACTTCAATATTAAATCGCTTACGAAGTTCCATCACGATATCGAGAAAATCCATCGAATCAAGGTCCATCTGCTCACGCAGAGTAACATCATCCTTGATGGAGCTTACATCTTCATCGGGAGCAATATCTTCGAGTATATCTACTACGGCCTGCCTTACTTCTTCTCTAGTCATAATGGTCTCCTAAGCCTAAGATACTATTGAATTCCCTCGAAAATATCAACTTAATTTTCATATCGTTTCACAATCAATACCGAGTTTATTCCGAACATACCAAACGAGTTGTTCATTATATAGTCTACTCGATCTAACTGCTTTGGTTGGCCAGAAACAATATTTTTCAGATAGCATTCGGGATCAAGCTCATCTAAGTTTAAAGTCTGGTGAACTAGGCCGTCTTCGAAAGCTGGTAAATTACCTGATAGCTCAAGTGTTCCTGCGGCACCCATAGTGTGTCCAATAAAACTTTTCGTGTTATTAATCCAAACCGCCTCTTCCTCGCCAAACACATCCCGAATTGCCTTACACTCTTGAATATCACCCAACTGAGTCGCCGTTGCATGCGCATTTAATATATTAATATCACCTGGCTTAAGACCAGCTTTTTTAAGAGCTAGACGTATACATTCTGCTTGCCTTCCAGGTTCTGGGAGGATGAAATCAAAAGCATCTGAATTGGTCGCGTACCCGACAATTTCACCATAAATTTTAGCCTCACGTTTTAGAGCATCTGAAAGACGTTCTAATACGTAGACACCTCCTCCTTCTGAACAAACAATACCGTTACGATTCTTGTCAAACGGACGACTTGCTTTAGCCGGATCTTGGTGCTCGGCGAGCGCGCCCTCACTTTTAAA
This sequence comes from Candidatus Nitromaritima sp., assembly GCA_041938985.1. GTDB lineage: Bacteria > Nitrospinota > Nitrospinia > Nitrospinales > VA-1 > Nitromaritima. Next base: position 10,223 of record JBGTUV010000012.1, read on the forward strand.
GCTAGCAAAGATACCAAAGGTATGAATGCTCTCAGATACTCCTCCTGCTAGAGCAAAGTCAACCTCGCCCAATCGAAGCATCTGGAGCCCTTGAATAACCCCCATATTCCCAGCCGCACATGCAGCCCCTATAGTATAGTGCGGGCCAGTGATTTTCATATTGAGGGTTACTTCACCAGCCGGATTGTTAGCTACGGTACGCGGATTGTGATGGTGGGACCAATACTTGGTATCATAGTCATACTTGCTGATATTGTAAATTTCATTTTCTGTTTCAACATTACCGTGCTCAGTAACACCAAGGTAAACACCTACCCTTGATCGATCGATCGATTCAAGGTCAATCCCAGAATCATTAAACGCTTCCCGACAACAGTAAATCGAAACCGATCCAACGCGGGTACCTCGACGTAATTCTTTTTTTTTCTGATACTTCAAGACATTGAAATCACAGATTCCGGCAAGCACCTCACCTACATAACGAGTCTCAAATTTCTGCACGCCAGACTTCCCCGCTAGCAAGTTCTCACGAAACTCTTTGAGATTATTTCCATTTGGAGCAGTAAGCCCGATGCCCGTGATAACAATTCGCTCTTCAGGGTGCACCTGATTATTCATGCTTAAAAGTTGTCAAAGGAATAAAAATAGTTCTATGAAGGCAGGAAAATATAGTTTTTGAATAAGCAAACACTACCACAAAAAATAGTTAAAAACACTACTTTCCTTTATCGCCTACCCATGCTCTCATGCTTTAAAATCCAGCACTCCTAACTATTATCTATTCTATTGGAATAGGTGAATGTTGGCGCCCTCATAATACACTCCTTTTTTTATACTAACATTGAAGTTTTTCTTATTTCAGCTTTAGTGTAAAATGAAACGTTCTAAACTATAGATTCAAACGTCAAAAATATTTCATGAAATCTTACGGTGTAATAATTATCGGTGGTGGGCACGCAGGATGTGAAGCCGCTCTTGCTTCTGCTCGGATGGGAGTGCATACCGCTCTTATCACCCTTGACCTCGAAAAAATAGCACTTATGCCCTGTAATCCAGCAATCGGTGGAATAGGCAAAGGGCACATTGTACGTGAAATTGATGCGCTTGGTGGGCAGATGGCACGCTGCATTGATAAAACAGGCATCCAGTTTCGCGTCCTCAACTCCTCAAAAGGTCCAGCAGTTCAAGGGTATCGCGCTCAGGCAGACAAACATCTCTATAAAAAAGAAATGCGCCGAGTCCTTGAGTGCCAAGATTACCTAAGCTTGATATGCGATGAAGTAGATGAATTGTTATTTGATAACGATTCGGTCAAGGGTTTAAGAACTCGTTCCGGACTCGAGTTAAACTCTCGATCTATAGTCATCACTACAGGAACTTTTTTAAACGGGCGTATTCATCTTGGAATGAAAAATTCGCCAGCTGGGCGTGTAGGTGAAAAGCCTTCTATCAAACTTTCGCAATCATTTCTCGACCAGGGATTCGAACTCGGCCGATTAAAAACAGGCACTCCTCCACGCCTACTTAGTAAGTCTATTGACTTTTCTCAGTGTGAAATACAGCAAGGAGACTGCGATCCCAAGCCATTTTCTTTTTCTACCACTAAAATAAGTCAGCCTCAGGTACCCTGCCACATCACATATACAAATGCACGTACGGCAGAAGTTATTAACAGGAACATGCACCTTTCACCGCTTTACAGTGGAGTTATTGAAGGAGTTGGGCCTCGCTATTGCCCTTCTATCGAAGATAAGGTTGTAAAGTTTCCTGACCGAGTTTCACACCATGTTTTTCTTGAACCCGAAGGACTCGACACGGACTGGATCTACCCAAATGGTATCTCCACCAGTTTAGCCGAAGAAGTGCAATGGGAATTAGTGCGCACCATTCCTGGACTTGAAAATGCTGATATCGTCGCTCCAGGTTATGCGATTGAATACGATTTTGTACCGCCAACGCAACTTTTATCGACATTAGAAACTAAGAAAGTAAAAGGGCTCTTCCACGCTGGACAGATCAATGGAACCTCTGGCTATGAGGAAGCTGCAGGCCAAGGACTGATAGCAGGGATAAATGCCGCTTTAAACTCTCTCGACCGGGCACCGTTCACTTTAAGCCGCATGGAAAGCTATATCGGGGTAATGATCGACGACCTAGTGACCAAAGGAACCCAGGAACCCTACCGTATGTTCACATCGCGTGCCGAAAACCGCTTGCTACTTAGACAAGATAATGCTGACACAAGGCTTATGGAAAAAGGCCATGAACTCGGTCTAGTTTCGAATGAAGTTTACAACTTTTGTCTTCTGAAAAAAGAAACGGTAGAAAAAGAAATTAAGCGGCTCAATACAACCAAAGTTGTTCCAAATGAACAAGGAAAAGAACTTGTTTCTAAGTTGGGAGTTAAGAGTTTAAAAACTCCTACCACTCTCGCTGGATTATTAAAACGCCCTGAAATAACTTACAGTCAAATAATAGAAACATTCAATGGAGCCTCTGTATCAAAACTTGTAGGAGAGCAGGTAGAAATTCAGGTTAAGTACGAAGGATTCATTCAAAGACAAAAGCAAGTTGTATCCAAACAAAAGAAACTAGAAAACTACCGAATCCCCATCGACTTTAACTATGAAGGTATACCTGGTCTATCTTGTGAGGTTGTTCAAAAGCTTGAGAATATACGTCCCACAACACTGGGGCAAGCCTCCCGAATCTCAGGTATTACTCCGGCCGCGGTTTCCATAATCATGTTAATGCTTAAATAACCCTCGCCCAACTATGGTTCCCACAGACTCGACCCAATGGCTTCTAGAAGTTGACAAAAGAGACATCGCGTATATCGTTAGCATCTTTGAGGGGTATGATAACCTTGCTGTTGTACGAACAATTGATGCAGAACAAAGTATTATAGAGTTGATCATTTCTCCCGACTATCTGGAAGACACAGATCAACTGGTTCATGCTTTATCAAAAGAAGTTTATATCAAAAAAATTAAAAACCACCCCAAACCACTTAATTAATAGTCGTAGAATTTTGGCGATCTGAAACTATTTTTTAAAAGTGCATCATTGAATATATGGATACGTCCCCGAGTTTCTGACGTCCTTTTAAAAAATCAAGCTCTATAAGAAAACCAATCTCTACCAAATTAACTTCAAAATTTTTATTTACTAGATCAATGCAAGCAGCAAGAGTCCCTCCTGTCGCAAGCACATCGTCTATAATGACAACATTTTGACCCTTTTCAAACGCATCCTGATGAATTTCCACGCTATCTTCACCGTATTCTAGGCTGTATGTTTCCTGAAAAGTTTTGTAGGGAAGTTTACCTGGTTTTCGTACCATAACTACTCCACAGTCTAGTGCGTATGCCAACGCGGAAGCAAAGACAAAACCCCGTGCCTCTACTCCTACCACCTGATCTATCCTGTTGTCTTTATATCTAGTTCTTAAAGTATCGATGACTTTTTTAAATGAAACAGGATTAGAGAGTAGCGGAGTGATATCTTTAAAAATAATGCCTTCTTTTGGAAAATTAGGGATGTCTCGAATAACAGATTTCAACGTTTCCATAGTTTGCCTCTTAAGTTTGTGAAGATTTAAATAAGATTTACTTCATTGATATTATAAAAAAGTGTGAACCTGCCAAGTAAATAGGTCAGCTGTTTATTTTTTTGGTAGATAGTTTAAAGGGTTCATTGGGTTAGAATCATTTCTAACCTCAAAGTGTAAATGCGG
>JBGTUV010000013.1:0-13617 GCA_041938985.1 Candidatus Nitromaritima sp.
GCCGCTACATGTCTCCTACGAGATTCAACCCCATCAAAATGAGGATCTTCTTCCTCAATTGTTATTACTCCTGGACCAGCATAGTTACAATAAAATGCCCCCAACGGATGGGGCCGATGCTTCGAATCTAATTCGGAACATGAGTTAACAATGACCATAAATAAGCTTCCCCCAGAGTCAGGGTAAACCTCAAACAATCCACCATTTTTTACGTTATTGCTGCTGCAAAAATCAACTATACGGAACACATCTTCTGGGGATGCAGTCCGGTAAACACTATGCATAGTACAATTCCATAAGGGATTAGTCCTGTTTTAACTTGCTAAAAACAACAAGGGATTTCACCACAGGCTTATGATGATGATAACTTTATAGAAGATTTTTCAGTAAAGATATATTTTTACTAGCTCAATTGTACAATATGCCAAGCGACAGTGGTTGAGTTGACTTTTTGCAAAGTGTTTGATAGACAGGCAGTTATGAAATTTCAAGATGTTTTTATCTCATTACAAAACTATTGGTCCTCACGTGGGTGCGCTATTCACCAGCCTTATGATATTGAAGTTGGAGCGGGGACATTTAACCCAACCACTTTTTTTCGTGTCCTTGGACCCGAACCTTATAACGCAGCCTATGTAGAACCTTCCCGCCGACCCACTGATGGAAGATATGGGGAAAACCCCAACCGCCTACAACATTATTATCAATATCAGGTAATCCTGAAACCCTCACCTGATGACGCTCAAAATCTCTACCTAGATAGTCTTGTTGCGTTAGGGATTGATCCCAAGAAACACGATATTCGATTTGTAGAAGATGATTGGGAGTCCCCCACACTAGGTGCTTGGGGATTAGGGTGGGAAGTATGGCTAGATGGGATGGAAATCACCCAATTTACGTATTTCCAGCAAGTAGGGGGAATCGACCTTTCACCTGTCACCGTGGAATTAACTTACGGCTTAGAACGTATCGCCATGTATCTGCAAAATGTCGATAATGTATATGACCTTCAATGGAGCGACGCTATAAAATATGGTGATGTTCACTTAGAAACAGAAAAACAGTTCTCCAGTTTTAATTTTGAGGCCGCAAACAAAGAGCGGTTTCTTAAATGGTTCGAAATGTATGAAGGTGAAGCATTTGATCTTTTAGAAAAAAACCTCGTTTTACCTGCGTATGATTTTACATTGAAATGTTCTCACGCATTCAACCAACTCGATGCTAGAGGTGCCATTAGCGTCACGGAACGCACAGGATACATAGGGCGAGTCAGAAAACTTGCCCGCCTCTGCGCCCAAGAATACGTCTGCCAACGCAAGGAAATGGATTATCCTTTACTAAAAAAAACTCCCGCCTAGCAAATATTGTCCAAAAAAAATTCCGGCTTACAATATCAGGAAAAATGGATCCTGCTTTTTTCTTGATAAATAAACAACTTCAACTATCATCGAACCTTTGCACCCAGAGTTTAATGCATCCAAACTTGGCCTTAATATAGTTTTGATTTATTTTTTCCGATTATTAGATCTTCATTAACTGATGCCAGAACTATTTTTAGAAATTGGAGCAGAAGAAATTCCGGCTCGTTTCATGAGTCTAGCCTTAGACTATCTTGAAAAAGAAATACCGTCTTTTTTAAAGAAAAATAGGATTCAAGCCAGCGAACCTCGAGTTATGGGGTCTCCGCGACGCCTAGTAATTTCGTTTGATGAGGTTGACAATCAACAAGAGGATATTGTAGAGACTCACTTCGGACCCAATGTCAAATTAGCTTATGACGAAAAAGGGGATCCTACCAAATCGGCTCTAGGGTTTGCCCGAGGAAAAGGCATAGATCCGTCTCAACTCACCCTTGAAAAAACACCCAAGGGAGAGGTAGTGTGCGCCCGAATAGAAAAAACAGGACAACCCACCGCAACTATTCTAAATAATTTTTTTCCTATTCTCATAAGCAAGATACCCTTCCCGAAAAAAATGCGCTGGGGAAATCGGGAAACCCCGTTCGTTAGACCCCTCCACTGGATTGTTGCACTTTTTGGATCAAAACCCCTAAATTTCAGCTATGAAGGAATTCCCTGTACTGACATTTCACGTGGGCACAGATTCATGCATTCTGATTTCTTTAAAGTAAACGGAATGGACGATTACCTTAAATCATGCGAAAAATATTTTCTTATGATAGACCCAGTAGTTAGAAAAAAATCTATCGTTGATCAAGTCACGTCGCTTGCCAATGAAGTGGGAGGTGCCGTAGAACTAGACCCAGAGTTACTTGAAGAGGTCAACTATCTAGTCGAGTACCCTTTTGCAATCAGAGGGAATTTCGAAAAACAGTTTCTTGAATTACCTCGCGAGTTACTTATTACCACCATGAAATACCATCAAAAATATTTTTCCTTAAAAAATAAGCACGGCGACTTGTTGCCATATTTTATCACTATTAGCAACGTGCAACCCGGACCAGGTGGAGAAATTCTGCGTGGAAATGAACGAGTTCTTCGAGCTAGGCTTCAAGATGCTCGGTTCTTTTTTGATGAAGACCGGAAAAAAAGATTAGAAGACTTTGTGGAGTTATTAAAAGACGTAACCTTTCAAAAATCTCTCGGGACTTCATATGAGAAAGTAAACCGTATTGTTGCTCTTACTGAGTTTTTAGCCACTGAAGTTTGCCCAGAACAAATCAAACAAGCTTCTCGTGCCGCCTGGCTTTGTAAGGCAGACCTAGTCACTCAAATGGTGTATGAATTTCCAGAACTACAAGGGGTAATAGGTGGTTATTACGCTGACCACTCGGGAGAAGACCCTGAAGTTGGTCTAGCCATTAAGGAGCATTACCGGCCCGCTTTTTCTGGAGACTCCCCTCCCTCTAGCCCCGTAGGATCCATTGTTTCTATTGCAGATAAGTTAGACACCATCCTTGGTTGTATAGGGGTGGGGCTTCTTCCATCTGGCTCAGAAGATCCTTATGGCTTAAGGCGACATTCCCTAGGCATTATTCAAACCATAATAAGCCAAAATTGGCAAGTTTCACTAGATGCGCTAATCCAGAAAGGCATAAACCTGCTTAAGGATAAGACTAAATTAACTTCTGACGAAATTCACATGCACACCCAGATTTTATTTTCACAACGATACAAAACTATTTTAATCGGTGAGGAGTACCCTTACGATGCTATTGATGCGGTATTATCTGCGAATATAGACTCGCTAGTGGACGTTAGGCAGAAGGTGGTCGCGTTATCCGATTTAAAAAAACAACCTTATTTTGAACCTCTTGCTATAACCTTCCGCCGGGTAGTTAGCATATTAAATGAGGAATCGGATGGTGATATCCAGACATCCTTACTCAGTGAGCCAGCGGAAAAAAAACTTTACGATGAGTATAGGCGCGTTAAAGAACCAGTAGAAAATCATCTAAGAAAAAACAATTCCCCCAGGCTCTGGAAAAAATTGTCGAGATCAAAGAAACTGTGGATGAATTCTTTGAACACATTATGGTCATGACCAAGGAAGACGAGCTTAGAAAAAATCGACTTCGTTTGTTAAAGCATATCTCCCTTCTATTTTCAAACATTGCTGACTTCTCTAAAATCGTGCTCAAATAAATTTTAAAAAACCGGTTGACTAAAGGCTTAACAGTTATCCATAATCTTTAAATTCCTGTTTCAAGTTATGACAACCAATTGAAACTTACACTTGCTGGATTGTTTCTCCAGAATTTCATTAAGCATCCTAGTACTTTTTCGGGTTTTAAAATTTCTGTTTTCTAAAAGTTCATTAAAATAAATGCTGCGGAAAAGTCGAATCAAGTATTCCCTTATTCCACGCAAAGCAATATTGGAGTTTACATATGAAAATCTCTATCACCGGGGTGACGGGCTTAGTCGGATCCCATTTAGTTAAATTATTATCTGTTCCTAATGCAGACGGAAGTACAAATGATATTAAAGCGCTTATTCGAGAAGATAGTATCGTCGACCATTTAAAAACTTATGAGGATGTGGATTACGTTATTGGAGGTCTTGAAGATAAAGAATCCCTCCAACAATTAGTAGAGGGGTCAGAAGCATTGATTCACCTAGCTCACTTTCCTGGCCCTGCCAAGACCGAGGATGAATATATCACAGTCAATGTAAATGGCTCATACGATCTTCTTCAAGCAGCAAAAATCGCCAAAGTGAAACAAGTGGTTTTTATGAGTGCCTGCGCGGTATTTGGAACCATTCAACCCTCAGTTGGAGAATCTAGTCCACTTGATGAATCTCACCTGGTTCAACCCAGTTCACTGTATGGAGCAATAAAATCATCAATCGAATCATTTTGCTTCTTTTATGCGCAAAATCGTGCCTTTGATATTTCCATTCTCCGTCCGGTGACGATTTATGGCGTACGTCCCGATCTTCCAAAGTCTGAATGGTTTGAAACGGTAGACTTTCTATCTACTAACTATAACGTGGATGTTAAAGGGAGCACTAAATATGTCTCTATCGAAGCGGTGTGTCAGGCAATTACAAAAGTTTTGGGTAACAGTGAAGCCTCGGGGAAAATTTATCACCTGATTGATGGTCATATTCATAATCTAGAATTAGGCAGAATGATTTGTGAAGTAGTCGACTCATTTGGAGAAGTTGAAGGGGTAATGGGTGACGAGGGGAAACCTATGTCCAATCAGGCAGCCCTCGACCTAGGAGTTGAGTTTAAAGGTCTAGAAGGTATTAAGGAATATGTTAAACGTATTCATGAATTACAAAAAACATTTGGCGGGGAACGCAATGTTGAAAACTGGTAAATTCGTAAAAATCCTACATGTTATCCTCTGAAATTTTTTCAAAACTTCTTTTAAGCAAGGGATTTGATTTTTATACCGGTGTTCCTTGCTCCCTTCTTTCAGGGTTGATTCGTATTATTGATGATGACCCGAAAACACCTTATTTCCCTGCGGTGAGAGAGGATGCTGCTGTAGGACTTTGCACAGGTGCCTACCTTGCTGGGAAGCTACCCGTTTTGCTGATGCAAAATTCTGGTTTGGGTTACTGTCTCAACGCTTTTACTTCTTTAAACCTAATTTATAAGATCCCTGTGCTTGTGATCATGAGTTGGCGGGGTGAAGACAGAAGCGACGCACCTGAGCATATTATAATGGGAGAAATCAATCAGAAGCTATTGCAAACTTCCAGCATGGAGTATTCTATTCTTTCTTCTGAAAATTATGAGGAATCCCTAAACACTGCTTGTCAAAAAATCGAGGATGGCCTTCCATATACTTTACTGGTTGGGAAAGGATATTTTAATGAAGGGCACTGAGGCTTTTGAAGAAATTATTCCTCTCCTGACGGATGAACCAGTAATCCACGCTAACGGATACATTTGCCGCGAATCTTTTAATATTAAAGACCGAGAGGAAAACTTCTATATGATCGGGTCTATGGGACTCGCTTCCTCAATCGGACTTGGGGTAGCCATAAATCGTCCAGATCAAAAAACGATCATTATTGATGGAGACGGGAACGTGCTTATGTCTATGGGAACATTGGCAATGATTGCGGCAGCTGCTCCAAAAAATCTTCTTCATGTTGTTATAGACAACGAAGCCTACGAATCGACAGGAAATCAGAGGTCTCTATCAAACTCGGTATCATTGGAAAAAGTTGCCCAAAGCGCCGGATACCTTCAAACAAAAAAGGTCACAAACAAAAATCATATAAGGGAGGCGTTTCAAGAACTAATGGGAAAAGATGGACCATCTTTTCTTTTAATCAAAGTTGAACCTTCTTTTGATAAATCGACAGGGCGAGTACACCACACTCCAGAAGAAATCACCGCACGCTTCATGAAAAGTCTTAACCCACCTAAAAACTGAAGACTAACGATACTTTCTACTAACAAACAAAAATAGCGTCAATTCTTATACACTATTGAGTGTAGGCATTATTTCTTGAGTAGGTAGTGGTTGTTAACAAACCACACCGCTTGGATGGAATAATGGAGAATCTACCAAAAAGAGTGATACAGTTTTTTGGTTAAACATCCCCATCTATATTTTCGTTGCCGCCGGAATCATCGACAAAAATATCCAAATTTTCTTGAATAGCTTGTTTCAAGCGAACTTCTTCTTCCTTAGGAATTTGGCGCACTACCTTTTGGGTCTGACCATCTACAATCTTAACAATTATTTGATTGTTATCCGTCACATCGATTTTTCGCAATTCAGAACCCGTTTGGCCACTATTATTACTTTTGAGTGGCTGGCTAACTGCTGCTTGTCCACGCTGTGACAATGAGACTGTATCGTTTTGTTGACCTGTGGTTGATCCGCCAGAGGGCACCTTGCTTCCTTCCGAAGAAAGCTTCCGGTCTACCTGAATTGAATTTTTTTCTACCGGCCCTATTGCCTGAGAATCCATAATACCAACCTTTTAAACATTAAAATCGATTGTACTTCTAGCCATTATAAAAGTTTTAACTGCTTTTTCACCATTTTCTGAGCACTGGTGAAACTTCTCCTGTTCTCTGTAACGGTCAATCTAATTAAAACTTTAGTCTTTTATTAATAATTTTAATCAAGTGAGGTGTTTTTGTTTAATTCTATATAGTTACGGTTTCCTTTATTCGTTTTTTAAATGCTCTGGATGCTTTTGGGCAACTAAAACGTATCTCTACGCCCCCGCTTACAAATCATTGAAAAATATCTAGGTAGGAAGTATTATACACCTTCCAATTTTTCAAAATTATACCCCTGCTAAGATTCCGTGAGTAAATGAAAGAGTTTGCGAATATCCTGAAATATGCTCGCCCATACACCAAGAGCATTATCTTTGCGTTTGCGTGCCTTATTTTGACGTCAATGATTAGCTTGGCCTTGCCTCTTATTGTAAGAAATATGATCAATGCGGTTGTGGTCCTAAAAAATTCGGACCTTTTAAACAGCCTGACACGAGACCTAGTAATTATCATTTTATTCCAAGCGGCTTTTGCCATCACGCATAATTATATTTTGGGTTTCATCGGACACCGCGTTACGGCCGATTTTAGGATCGAACTGTTTTCCCATATTCAGTCTCTTTCTTTGCGGTTTTTCCAAGGCAGACGCGTGGGTGAAATTTTATCTAGGATGAGTAGTGACATCACTGTCATTCAAAATGCTCTGGTATCAATTCCTGTCGCCGTTTTGCGACAAACGATCACCTTATTAGGAGCATTAGCTATTATTTTTTATCTCAATTGGAAGCTTACAGGTTTAATCCTTCTTGTCTTACCTCCATTGATGCTGTTCGCACGTATTTTTGGGAAACGCCTGCGGAATCTTTCAGAAAAAGTACAAGATAAAATCGCACAAGCACTGGTTGTACTTGAGGAAGTTGCTTCTTCCATTAAGATTGTAAAATCCTATACCCGCGAACCTTACGAAAAAAAACGGTTTGAAAATGAAATCGAGAGTGCGTTTGAACAATCTATTGGGAAGGTACGTATCTCATCTTCGTTTGGTCCATTGATTTTAGGTCTTACTTTTCTTGTCTCGACTATATTGATTTGGTACGGAGGTCAACAAGTCATGCAAGGAACCACAACACCTGGAGAGTTGGCCGCCTTTTTCCTTTACGCATTAATTATGGCAGGCCCGATCGGGACCTTTGTTAAAATATATACCCAATTACAAGAAACTTTGGGTGCCATGCGTAGAGTTAATGAAATTTTAGATACCAAGCCTTTGGTCAACAGCCCAGAAAATCCGGTCAAGCTTACGTCTCTTAAAGGTCATGTCTGTTTTAGTGAGGTGATATTTGGTTATGAAGATGGCACACCTGTTTTAAACAATATAAGCTTTGACATCTATCCTGGAAAAACAGTTGCTTTAATTGGACCCAGTGGCGCAGGAAAATCTACCACAGTTCAATTACTACTTCGATTTTTCGATCCACAATCTGGAAAAATTCAAATAGATGGAAACGACTTAAAATCTCTTGATCTAGAAAGTTATCTGAGTCAAGTCGCCTTGGTACCTCAAGAAACTCTATTATTTGGTGGAACTATTCGGGAAAATATTCTTTATGGGAAACTTGATGCTACAGACACGGAAATAATAGAAGCCTCAAAATCAGCCAATGCGCATGAGTTTATCGTTGAGTTTTCTAATGGTTACGACACCTTAGTTGGTGAAAAAGGGACCAAACTTTCCGGTGGAGAGCGACAGAGAATAGCAATTGCCCGTGCTTTACTTAAAAACCCAAAGGTTCTCGTGCTTGATGAAGCTACCTCGGCTCTGGATAATCAATCTGAGATGCTAATTCAAGATGCTCTTGCAAAGCTGATGGTGGGGCGCACCACTTTCATAATCGCCCACAGACTAAGCACCGTTCACAATGCAGACAAAATTATTGTCCTGGACAAGGGAAAGGTTGTCGAGTCAGGCACACATAAGGAATTGATGGCAAACGAGGGTTTATACCACCACCTTTACACCATGCGGCTTATCGAAGCCGAATCCCCAAGCGAAGCTCCCGTTTAGAACAATCTTTCTTAGCACAATTAATCAGTTTATTTCCTACCGCTTAACAATCTCAGCTTAATCCTAACCACCCAAATCCAAAAAAATTAGCCCATCCTCTATAATTCTATGTGCCTAGGTTTTGTTGACCCTCTGACTTTGGCAAAAGAATTTGAAACATTCCTATCATTTCTTTAAATTCATAATTTTTAGCGAGATAACTATAAATAAGCGGAGTATAATTAGCTAATCGCCTATCTTCCTTTCCGTCAATCGGGATATCCACAAAAACTATTACTTTTGGTGGGCTTGCTTGCAATTGCCCTATTACTTTTTTCTCATCTTTTTCATTAAGCATTCCAGGTAAAATCCAGTCATAGGCTGTTGGATTTATGCGGTCTGTCAAAAAATAAAAAATAGGGTTCAAGGGTAAAGCTAGAATAGGATCACCTGCCTCAGAATATTTTTCAATACGATCTACTACTTTTTCAATCCATTCAGCTTCAGCAGGATTCGTATAAGCTTTTACTCTAGGCATATCCAGCAAAGCTGTCTCCTGCTTCACTGCACCTATTGTCCCCGCGTAAAAACCATGGTTTACATTCATTTCATAAAAAAATAAAAATGGAAGGAACACGGTAACCACATTGACAGCCGTCTTACGACTAACTACTAAAGCACCTGATCCCTTTGTCGATACCTCCAGTAAAGAAAGCAGACGACCCCGAGTGAGATAAAGAATATAACAAAATAAAATATAAGCCGGAGGAAGCGTTCGCAAGAGATTATCAAATCCAGCCCGCCACAAAACTAGTCCATACGCACAAATCCCAATTAACAAAATAGACACCACATACAGATCGATAGCTTCAACGCCTTTTTGCTTAATTATTTTTATAATAAGAAAAAATGCCATCCCCGTATAAACCCACACCGGAATATAAAAAAGTAACCGCTGAAACATTTCATGCGACCCCAACTCACTCCATAACGCAAAAAATGGGAAAAGGCTAGGGAATGGATTCCCCCACACCTGATAAGACCCTAAAACCATATTAACGGCTAAGTTAAAGAAATCTTTTTTAAATAAAAAAGATAATGCGGGGATTAGAACCAAAACAAGCAATCCTATGCTTATCCAGAACTTGGCTCGACCTATAAAAGAAAATTGATATTCCTGTATTAATGAGTGCTGCTGTTTTGTTTTAAGAAAAGACTGAATAATAAAAACTACAACGCTACATAAAAAGGAGAATAGCGCGACCTCGAACTTAAAAAATCCACTCAGTAAAATGGCTCCAGCTAAATACAAGTATCGTTGGGGTTGAACTTTTTCCACGCAACGCACTAATAAATACAAATTAAGAACACAAAAGAAAGTAAAAAACCGATTGTAATACATTGCCGGCGCTGAAAGCACAAACACAGCTGTAAGAAAAGCAAAACCCTGTGGCATGATGCGGCGGGAAATCGCGTAAACCATGAAGATCATGATTGGAGTTATTAGAATCACCCCAATACGAAGACTCTGAATACTTACTCCAAACAGTTTAAAAAAGATTGCTCCATAGATATAGCGCCCTGAAAGATATCCACTGGGATTAAAATCTTCCATCGCTTTCTCACCGTTTAAAGTCCGAAGAGTTCCATTGGCATACCCTCCTTCGTCCCATACATTGAGGCCATACTCAGAAAATGAATATAAATAGGCGACTAACACTAAATAAATTAGAGCTAACCACAGTGGTTTTAACGAATAACTATTCATAGAAGAAATAGGAGTATTTTTTTATTCCTATGGAGGAAGTCTCCATTACGGAAGGTGCGATTTCATTTCTCGGATTAGTTCAATATGGTCCCTTGCCAGGTCAGATAGGTTTTCTTTTCCATGGGAAGTAGAGGGTATTTGTTTTTTAAAATCTATAATTCTTTGTGCAGAGAGTTCAATTAATTTTTTATCTATCTGTCCCATCTCGATATCTTGGATCATCTGATTTTGCAGTGATAAAGTTTTTTTTCTATCGTGACAAATAAGATAAAGATCCACTCCTGCGATAGACCCAAGCCTTGGAATTGATTCAAATGGAATATTTTTTTCCACCGCTTTCATCTCCAAATCATCAGTAATAACAAGCCCATCGAAACCTAACTTTTCTCGTAAAATACTTTTCAAAATAATTGGAGAAAAAGTGGCTGGTAGTTTATCGTCCCATGCTGAGTATATGACATGAGCGGTCATGATCACTTTTAACCCGTGACTGACAGTCTGAGCAAAAGGTTCTAGTTCAACTTTTTCTAGTGAGTCCGCATCACGATTGACATAAGGTAATTCAAGGTGTGAATCTCTGTCAGTATCACCATGACCCGGGAAATGTTTTCCGACAGGAAAAACACCTGCTTCCTGAATCCCAGCTATAACCGCTTTACCCATCCGACCTGCCCACTCTGGAATATCACTCAAGGCCCGTGTTCCAATTATGGGGTTTGCTGGATTGGTATTCACATCAAGAACCGGCGCATATACCATATTTATTCCTACTGATTTCATTTCTCGTCCAAGCGCTAACCCAAATCTATGAGCAAGTGACTCAGATTGAGCCTGGCCAAGACAACTTGGTTGTGGAAAATCACTGAAAGGACTTTTCAGTCTGGCCACTCTCCCTCCCTCTTGATCCACAGAAATAAACAATGGAACAGAAGCCGGGCATGATATCGCTAAAGACTGAAGATCGCTTATCAACCGGATCAATTGATCTGGATCTTCAAAGTTGCGCTCAAATAAGATGAGCCCGCCAATACGATAATTTACAATCAACTCCTCCAACTCTGAATTGAGGCAGGTGCCATCAAACCCAGTGATGATCATTTGTCCTGTTAAATCTTTTAGGGAAAGGTTGGTATTCAAATTTCTAGGACCCGAATTAGCTTTTGGTTTAAGCCTTTTCAGAAAGGGGTTGGAGTTAAAAACTTAAAGATTTTAAAAGTACACCATCTACCAAACCAAAAAAAACTGGAATATAGATTCGGCTGTTTAGAAGTAGCGTTGCCCTTCTTTAGACCACTATGTTAACATAAATTACATAGCTTAATTTTCACTATAAAAAAAACACATGCCCCGTAGAGTAGTAGTTACCGGTTTGGGTGCAATGAGTCCAAACGGAATAGGTAAAAAAAAATTCTGGACAAACACCTGCAATGGTATCAGTGGAATCCGGCGTATCTCCAGCTTTGATCCTGCCGGCCTTTCTTGCCAAATAGCAGGGGAAGTACCGGACTTGAATCCGAAGGAGTATTATTCGGAAGCAGATCTCAAAAAACTTCCTAGAGCCGTACCGTTAGCAATTGCCGCTTCAAAAGAAGCGCTCCATGATTCTGCCATAGACCTGGCCCAATTCAATGAAGAGGATTTTGAAAGCCTAGGTGTCATAGTAGGCACAGGCGGTGCCGGATTTGATTTTTCTGAAAAGCAGTTTGAAATATTTTTTTCTGATCAAAAGAATAAAATCAGTCCATATGCTATTCCAAATTCTTTAGTTGGAATGCTTTCAAGTGAAATTTCTATGTATTTTGGTC
The DNA here is from genome assembly GCA_041938985.1 of Candidatus Nitromaritima sp. Classification (GTDB taxonomy): domain Bacteria; phylum Nitrospinota; class Nitrospinia; order Nitrospinales; family VA-1; genus Nitromaritima. Next base: position 12,059 of record JBGTUV010000013.1, read on the forward strand.
TTCAGGGACGGAGCCATGTACTCTCAAACGGGTGTACTAGTTCTACAGATGCAATCGGATATTCATTTAATACGATTCGTTCCGGGCAGGAAGACTGGGTTTTAACTGGCGGTGTTGAGGCTTGCGTTACTCCCGCGATGATGGTTGGTTTCGAACGAATGCGAGTCAACCCAACTCATTATAATGATGACCCGACACGCGGTTCTCGTCCATTCAATCTTGATCGGGAGGGCTTTGTATTATCAGAAGGAAGTTGGATGATGATCCTTGAAGATCTAGAACACGCGAATCGACGTGATGCACTAATCTACGGCGAGGTTCTTGGATACGGCTCAACTTGCGATGCATATCACAGGGTAGCTATTATGCCTGATGGTAAGCAATCAACCCGAGCCATTCACTTGGCGCTTAAAGATGCCAAGATAAATAAAGAACAAGTAGATTACATTAACTTTCATGGAACTTCCACAATCGTCAACGATAAGGTAGAAACTCTAGCGGTTAAAAATTTATTCAATAGTCTATCACCTAAAATTCCGGTCAGCTCAACTAAGTCTATGATCGGTCACCCTCAGGGTGCATCAGGAGGACTCGGTGTTTCAGTTTCTTTACTTTCCCTGTACAACAATTTTTTAACACCAACCATTAATCAGGAAAATCCTGACCCAGATTGTGATTTGGATTACGTCCCAAATAAGGGGCGGGAAAAAAACCTGAATATTGCTATAAGTAATTGTATATCTTTTGGAAGTAAAAACTCAGCGCTCGTTCTGGGAAAGTTTCCGAGATAAAACAACCCCGCATTTGATTAATTGACAATCACTGCACAGAAAAACCTTCTCAAGAAAAATCAACGGTAAGGCATCTTGTTACCCTGAAGTTGACTCTCTATGTCCTTTTCAAACTGGTTTTCTACGCGCACAAACTCTTCAAATTCTCTCGGGCTTTTAAACTCAAATGAACGTGGTTCCTTTTGCCCGCAAATCTCTTCATCTTGGTCAACCATTAATATATTTTTCTCTACTGAACGAATTGAAAATTTTTTACGCGTCTTAAATTTTTCAAATATTTCTTTGTAAACAGGCTCTAAATTGAGTGCCATAATAATGCTCCATGGATTATCTGTTTCGAATAATGTGTAATTTCACTCTTTCACTCTTGAAAGGATGAAAAAATAGGCCATCTATAAATTATAACTAAGAAGTATCATAGGTCTCAAAAAATATAAATCAAAAACATTAAACTATTTTTCTTGTTTTAAAAAACTTTCTTCTTGCAGCGATATATGTTAGTTTCTTCAACAGTAAATCTTTAACGATCTTTCCTCCATATAAAATCTTTTCTATTAGCTATATTCATAGACATAAAATTTCTTTTAACAAAAGCTGACTAGTTATTACTGATTTACCCCAACATCCACTACCCCAACACTTAGTAAAAAGATTCTTAAAACTATGCCCGCCAAGTTAACCCTTAATAAATTAGCAGAAAACTTAATCCTTAAATCCAGCACTTCTTTTTCTTCCGATGATTTTGAAAAAAGAATTCTAGAAACGTGG
>JBGTUV010000014.1:0-13104 GCA_041938985.1 Candidatus Nitromaritima sp.
TTCCCATAATACTGTCCAGATCACGAAAGTTATAATTAACAAGTCCACGAGCAATTTCCTTACCATCTTCACCAAGAATACGCACCGCATTTCCAAACTCGAATTTACCTTCAACTTTAATCACCCCAGCTGGCAGCAGACTTTTCCCTCGCGACAAAATAGCTTTCTCTGCACCTGAATCAATAGTTATTTTCCCAGATGGTTTTAGAGTATGTGCTATCCAGTGCTTTCTTTTTTTTATTTTTTCCCGTCCAGCCCAAAACAGAGTCCCGACACTTTTGCCTTTGTAAATTTTTTCAGCGATACTTTTATCAAACCCATTAACAATAAGCGTAGGAATACCGAAGCTCATGGTCTGCTTGGCTGCGAGGATCTTGGTATACATCCCACCAACGGTAACCTTACTCTTACTCCCGCCAGCTAGTTTCTCAATTTTTTTAGTTATGCAATCTACATGTTCAATAATCTTCATGGGCGCATCACCTTCTCTCATCTTTGATGACGGATCTCGAGAAAAAAGTCCGTCGACATCAGAAAGGATTATCAACAATTGTGCATTGAGAAGGCAGGCAACTGTTGCTGACAATGTATCATTATCACCAATTTTAATTTCATCAATGGTCACTGAATCATTTTCATTAATAATAGGGATTACTTTGTGCTCCAAAAGAGCTTCCAAAGTATGCTTGGCGTTAAGAAAACGCTTACGGTTTCGTAAATCATCATGCCCAAGTAGTATCTGAGCTACCTTAATTCCTTCTTTCTCAAATTTTTTTTCATAGGTATGCATAAGATAACTTTGACCAATAGCAGCACAGGCTTGCTTTTCAGGAATGGAAATGTCTGCGCGATGCAAATCTAGACGCTCTCTACCAGCCATAATAGCTCCGGAAGAAACTAGAACTACCTCGCAGTTTCGGTCAACGATTTGACGAATTGTTCGAGCTAACAAGCGAACATTATTGGCGTTCAATTCATTAGCCCATTCATTATTTCTTTTTTCACGTTTAGTAATAATACTGCTACCAACCTTAATTACTACACGCTTGAGACCTTTCAGGATTTCTTTACGGACATCTTTGTGCATATCGATATTTTTTAAATTAGATTTACTTCAAAATTCTTCCGATTCAACTTAAATTGGTTAGAGGATCATCCGAATTCTTATTTATCTGAAAGGGAATAATATTTTTAATAAACTGAGCGATCGCATTAAAATAGTCTATTCCCCCAACTAGAAAGGTGTCATTATGGCCCGCGCCCTCGATATCATAAAATATCTTTGGTTCGGCAGCCGCAGAAAAAAGTTCCCGTCCCAGTTTATAAGGAACTATTTCATCCTGAGTTCCATGAAGAAACAGTTTGGGAAGTTTGAGATTTGGTACCTTCCCAATCGCGTCGAACCGGGATTTTATGGCCCAGCTTAATGGCAGAACCGGAAACATCTTTCTAGCCATTTTGCCGGCAGATGGAAAAACAGATTCTAGGATGATTCCAGCAGCTGGGTTTTTAGAAGCCACTTCAATCGCGCAAATCCCTCCCAACGAACGTCCAAATAAAATGATCTTCTCGGGCATTATTTTTTTGACTTTCACAAGCCAGTCATAAGCCGCTTGCGAATCTAGATAAATTCCTTCTTCATTCGGTTCACCTTCACTTTTACCATAACCCCGATAGTCAAAAATAAACACATCTAGGTTAAGCGGCTTCAGCATTTCAATATTATCCAGCCGGTGTGTTATGTTTCCCGCGTTCCCATGAAACCATAGTAAAGTTGCATTCGACCCCTTTGACGAAAAGTACCACCCATGAAGTCCCACACCATCACCAGCAATAAAGCGAACATCCTCTTTGGAAACTAAACTTGAAGATGGACTCCAGTTACCCTCCGGGTACTTGTAAGGATGATAAACTATCCAACGCTCACAACTGACCAGAAAAACACCGTAGCTTAGAAGGAAGAGTACAGTCACCCCCACCACATGAGAAATCGTCATGATAACTTTCACTTTCAAGAATGAACTACTGGTCTGGATAGGTTGTATAATCAGCTAGGCAAAGCTTTCCTTCATGGTAAACATTTTTTCAAATAAACTTATTCGCCTACTTTCCGAACTTTTATTTTGAGATCTTCAACCGCTTCGACAATTACCTTCTCACCATCGGAAATGGTAACATCACTTTTAGCGTTCCAGATTTCTCCGTGGACAAGCACGCGCCCCTCAGGGTTTAAGGTTTCTTTAACAACCCCGACCTCTCCTAGCAGTCCTTCCATACCGGTTGTTGTGCGTAATTGATGGGCCTTTTTAGCTAAGTAAATACTTCCTATCGAAAGCAGAAAAGTCATACCTAGGGTTGGATACAATATCATCTTTGAGATCTGCATAGCGGGATCATCACTATCAATCAGCATAATAGACCCAAGAAATATTGAAATCGCGCCACTGATTGACAGCAAACCATAGCTCATCACGTTGACTTCGGCAATGAATAGCACCACACCAAGAATAATCAAGAGAAGTCCGGCATAATTTATTGGTAGGGTCTGCATGGCATACAAAGCTAAGATCAAACTGACGCTCCCTACCACTCCTGGTAAAATAAGCCCTGGGTTTGAAAGTTCAAAGTAAAGACCAACCAACCCCAACATCATCAGAACATAGGCCACATTAGGACTGGCAATAATATCTAGAATTCTCTGCCTACTGTTCATCTCCTTAAAAGTAATATTTTTTTCAGCAGTATTCAGTGTAATTATACTTCCCCCTAATTTTACTTCTCTTTTATCCAATGCCAAGACCAGAGAATCCAAGTTGGCGGCCACTAAATCAATTACATTGAGGCGCTTTGCTTCTTCTGCTGAAACAGAAACACTTTTTCTAACTGACAATTCAGCCCAATGAGTATTTCTACCTCTTTTCTCTGCAAGAGAACGGATGTAGGCAGATGCATCGTTCACAACCTTATCCTCCATAACTTTCGCTTGTCCACCTGTACCACCACCCATCAAGTTGACTGGGTGAGCAGCCCCGATATTTGTTCCCGGTTCCATGGCAGCAATATGAGATGCAATTGTAATGAAAGTCCCTGCTGATGCTGCACGTGACCCGCCTGGAGAAACAAATGAAGCCACAGGAATTTTAGAACTCTGAATAGCCTTAATAATTTTCCGCATGGAAGTATCCAGTCCTCCGGGTGTATCCATTCGGATCACGATCAATTCCTCCGATGAAGTATTAGCACTACGAATTTCATTCACCACAAACTCTGCCACAACTGGATTGATAGCACCCTCTATTTTAACTACTATAATACCATCCGACCCGAATGCGTTTGCAGGCCAAACCATCAGCAGCAGTGCAATAACTAGTAGTTTTCTGAAAATTATCATAAGTGTTTAAGCCATATATCTTAGTAAGTTTTTATTTTTTCACATCGTTTTTAAAAAAGTCAAACCCAAAGTCCCAGTGAAAGCTGCATAAGCGTGAAATCCAGTTTTTTTTCATGGATATGTTATTTGGTGGTAAACTAAGCCCAACATGGACATATCTAAACAAAAATCTAAACAAAAACGCGACCCTGATTTCAAATCAGTATTTATTGTCGATCCAATTAAAGGAGAAAGGCTTCACCTAGCAAAACTCCTTAAGCAAGAAAAGTTCTTAATGATGACATTTGAACGCATTGGAGATTGTTTAAAACAAAATAATTCTATCAAACCGGATTTAGTTATCTTTGTTCTTCGCAAGGATAAAAACGAACCAAGCCAATTAAAAAACATCAAAAAATACTTTAAAAACCTACACTTTATTATTCTAATGACTTCAGAGGTTTCTGAATTGAACATAGACAAACTTAAAGAAAGCGGGTTTACCTCAATTTATAAGGCAAACAATCAAGACATGGTTAAGAACTTTATTTATACTCTAATGCCAGAGTGCCAGGTAACCCATGCAGAAGAACCATCAGTCGAGACAAAGTAAGTTTATGTATTTTTTCACCGGTTAATCGATCAATACTCTTCCCTGTAATTATGTTAATCAAAACCCCATGGGTATAAAAGTAAAAAAAACAAAACTTGTGAAGGTGGGACAAGTCGAAATAGGTGGTGGAAGGCCCGTGGTTTTGATTGCGGGTCCATGTGTTATCGAGTCACAAAGCCATGTACTAGATACCGCTGAAAAAATCAAACGTGCCGCCAACGATGCAGATATTCCTTTCATATTCAAGGCGTCCTACGACAAAGCTAACCGATCTTCGATCGATTCCTTCCGTGGCCCAGGATTAATTAAAGGGCTAAAGTCTCTTGAAAAAATAAAACAGGAACTGAATGTACCTGTGCTCTCAGATGTACACACAGAAGAAGAAATAGAACCAGCTGCTCAAGTTCTTGATGTATTACAGATTCCAGCATTTTTATGCAGACAAACCAACATGATAACAAAAGCAGCAAAAACAGGACGGGCTGTCAATGTTAAGAAAGGGCAATTCATGGCCCCTTGGGATATGAAAAATGTTGTTGATAAGTTATCCCAAAGTGGTTGTAAAAAAGCATTACTCACAGAACGTGGGTTTACATTTGGCTACAATAATCTTGTTGTAGATATGCGTTCTTTGATCCTTATGCGAGACCTAGGCTACCCAGTTGTCTTTGATGCAACCCATAGCCTGCAACTTCCAGGAGGCAAAGGAAAAAAAAGTGGCGGCCAAAAAGAGCTTATTCCAGATCTTGTTCGTGGAGCTGTCGCAGTGGGATGCGATGCAATCTTCATGGAAGTTCATCCCAACCCAGAAAAAGCAAAATCTGATGGGCCTAATATGCTTAAACTATCCCAATTACCAGAACTCCTTAAACAAATAAAAACGTTAGATTCAGCCGTTCGAAGTCAAACTTAGGAAAATGGTAATCAAGTAGTTGTCTCCCCCACACCTAAAAAGTCAGTAAAAAGGAGAAAATAGAGGAAGATGGCTCCCCATATTGGGGAGCCGGAGAGAAAATACATTTGGCTTTCGCTTTGGCACGCCACGGTTGAGATCTTGGGAGATCCAACCGTTGGAGGAGGCAATGCCAATTCGAATCTTCAACCTTATACAAGCAAACCTCATGCCACCACTTCGCCACGCTTGGATAAAAAAATACACCCATGTTTATAAATACTTACGAGACTCTGTGATGACAGTGCCATTGGGTTTACTGTGAAAAGTGAAGGAAGTTTTATCCCACCCTGTCAAAAACTTCTCTATTTCTAGAATATCCTTCTATTCAAAGCCATCATAAGGTCCGCAAAAACACCCCTAAGATTTCCGTCAAATTCGCTGTCGCTTTTTGGCTTTGGCTGCGCAAGGATATCAAATTTTTTATCGCGTGTGGGTGGGTAGCAGCATACCACCCAGCTTTGATTTTGGAGACCCTCCCTTCTCCATCGGCAAATGAACTAGTGTTAATCAAAGACTGTTCCATAGTATCGCTAATAGCTCTTACTGAAACAAATGGAATTTGTTTTTCAATACAATGGCCTATGAGTGACGATGTTTCCATATCCACCGCCAATGCTTTATGAGAAGACCCTAGTTCTTGCTTAGCGGAAGAATTAGAAATGACTTGGTTCACTGTTAGTAAAGTTCCCTTGTAAATCATTATTTTTTTCTGAGAGGTCAGTCTCTCAAATAAATCTGGTTGTTGTGGATTCACGAGATAGCTCTTAGAAAAAGTAGCGGCCTGATCAATTTCTAAAACCTTGTCAGCGACAACCAAATCTCCTACTTTCAACCTTAAATCTAATCCGCCGGCATATCCTATTGAAAGAACTAAAGCCGGAACGGTTCTACTTAAAACTTCCTTTAGCGCACTCAAAGCACAATCTTTACCCATACCCGTTCGTACTAAAACAATACTGACTCCTTCCCAACTTCCGACCCAGACATCCGCATGCCCTGCCTTGAGTTGTTCTTTGACAATCATCAGTTTTCTAATCAGGTTTATCTCTTCTCGAAGAGCACCCAAAATGAAAATTGGTTGGTCCATTCTACTCATGTTTTAATTAACAAATAATTTATTACGAATTAAACAGCAAAGATGGTAAAGACGCAAAGAAATAGTTTTCATATGTTAATTCGACTTGCCTACTCTGCCAAGGGTGTGCTAGCGTGCTCGGTCGGACTTTGGAGAAAAATATGGCTAAACAAAAACACATTATTCCCGTGCGACCAAGTGACAAACTTGAACTTAACGTAGAAAGTCAAGGATCTAGCGGAGATGGCATATGTAAACACAAGGGCTATACTCTTTTTGTGCCCGGAGGCATTCCCGGAGATCTGGTTTTTGCAGAAGTAATAAAAATCACGCCAAGGTTTGGAGTTACCCGCATTATCGAACAACGTTCTCCATCACCAGACCGAATCAAAGCCCCCTGCCCTGTATTTACCCAGTGTGGAGGATGTAAATTACAGGACTTAAAATATGACAAACAAATGGAGTTTAAGGTTGACGTCGTCAAAGATGCTTTGAAACATATTGGGAAAATCGACCCACCCTCGATCGCATCAATCCCAGCAGAAAAAATGTACAATTATAGAAATAAGGGGAGCTTTTCTGTACAGAAGCAAGGTGGGTTTCTTCGTATGGGATTTTTCAAACAGGGTTCGCATGACATAATCAGTACTGAAAGTTGTGGAATCCTTCATGATCCAATCAACAAGGCAAAAGAATTTATTCGAGAACTCCTCATTAAACACCATGTATCGATCTATGATGAGAGAAAACATCTGGGACTATTTCGTGAACTCGTAATACGTCACTCATCACATTCAAATCAATTATTAATTGGGTTAGTGACTACTCCAGGAGACTTTCCTGAAGAATTCCTGACAGATCTAACCGCCAAAGCCACATGCAACAATCTACATATTTGTGGGGTCGTACAAAATATCAACTCTCAAAAGACTAATGTAATTCTAGGGAAAGAAACTCGTGTTTTATGGGGACAAGGTGAACTGAATGAACAGTTAGGAAATTTGAAGTTCAGTCTTTCATTAACTTCTTTTTTTCAGGTTCATCCTGAACAAACGATCCGGTTATTTGAAACCATAGAAAAATGGACAAAAAATACTACTGGTCGAATTCTAGACGCTTTTTGCGGAATAGGTGCTATTAGCTTATGGCTAGGGCAATCAGGCTTACGAGTTGTTGGGATTGAAGAATTACCTCAAGCAGTAAAAGACGCACGCGCCAGTGCAAAAAAAAATAATATTGACTCCTGTTTTTTCATACAAGGAAAAGTTGAAGAGCACATCAGAAAATTCAAAGAACAGGATATTGAAGCAATAATTTTAGACCCTCCCCGAAAAGGTTGTTCAGAGAAAGTTCTCCAAGCTGTTTCTGAAATCAAACCCAAAAAAGTTATTTACGTCTCCTGCAATCCATCAACCCTGGCCCGAGACTTAGCCCGTTTAGAAAAATACTGTATTGATGATGTTGTTGTGATCGATTTATTCCCACAAACACAACACGTGGAGACGGCAGTATTACTAACCTTGAGCAATTCCTAAAACCTCGCGTGCTTTGGAGTTCGAGGAAACGGGATAACGTCACGAATATTTTCCACTCCGGTTACAAACTGCACTAACCTCTCAAACCCTAAGCCAAACCCTGAGTGCGGAGCAGAGCCAAATCGTCTTAAATCAAGATACCAATCGTAATCTTCTGACTCTAAATTTTTGGATCGCATTCTTTTTAACAGGGAGTCGTAATCGTCTTCTCGCTGACTACCGCCAATTATTTCTCCTAGTTTTGGCAGAAGCACGTCCATCGCCCGCACAGTTTTACCGTTATCATTGACCTTCATATAAAAAGGTTTAATTTCCTCTGGATAATCATAAATAACAACTGCCTTCTTAAAAACCTCTTCACTGAGGTATCGTTCGTGCTCCGATTGCAAGTTACACCCCCACTCTACTGAATAAGTAAATTTCTTACTTGATTTTTCAAGAATATGGATAGCATCGGTGTAAGTAATACGCTCAAACTCTTTCTCCGTGATATTCTGGTGTCTTTCAAGGATTGTTTTATCAATCTGTTTATTGAAAAATTCCACGTCCTCCGAACAATGTTCCAGGACGTCTTTAAACAAATAATGCAGAAAATCCTCCGCTAAGTCCATATCATCTTCTAAGTCGTAAAAGGCCATTTCCGGTTCGACCATCCAGAATTCTGCAAGATGTCTTGTTGTGTTCGAATTTTCTGCTCTAAAGGTTGGGCCAAAAGTATAAATTTCAGAAAGGGCTAGTGCATAAACCTCTCCTTCCAGTTGCCCACTCACAGTAAGGCTAGTCTTTTCTCCAAAAAAGTCTTGGCTGTAATCAACCTTACCGTCTACCATTGGAATTGAGTCTGGGTTCAAAGTAGTAACCTGAAACATTTCGCCAGCACCCTCACAATCGTTAGTCGTTATAATAGGCGTATGAAGATAAACAAACCCTCGGTCTTGAAAAAATTTATGGATCGAATATGACAATCGATTACGAACCCGCATAACTGCACCAAAAGTATTTGTACGTGGGCGAAGATGAGAAATTTCACGTAAAAACTCAAATGAGTGGTGCTTTTTCTGCAAAGGATACTGGTTCGGGTCAGCCTCACCATAAACCTCAATAGATTTAGCCTGAAGTTCAACGCTTTGTCCCTTGCCTGGCGATTGAACTAATTTTCCGGTGATACCCACACAACTCCCAGTGTGCAATTTCCCGGATATTAAATCAAAGCTATCAATGCTGTGGTCAGCAATAACCTGAAGGTTTTTCAAACAAGAACCGTCATTGATCTCAAGAAAAGAAAATCCACCCTTAGAATCGCGGCGTGTCCTAACCCACCCCATAATAACAACCTCGTCTTGCTCCTTGCCTTGCTGTAAAACCTCTTTTATTTTCCGACGCTTCATTTTATTCACTTCACACCTCTACAGTAACTTGTATGGTTCCAGCATTAAAAGATTTCTCACTAAAACGTAGAATGCCAAGAGATTACCACCACCTCTTACACATTGACATCCTGAGAGTTATTGGATATTTTAATAATAGTTTATTTAGGTTCTAATTATTTCAAGCGATGCTATCCCTTGATTTAGTTCATCTTATCCCATTCTGCCCTACGAGAATCATCCGATGTTCATCATAGGAAATTTTTTATCTGCTACAGCACAGATCCTCAAAATTGTTTTAGAACTTTATATGTGGATAATGATCATTCGCGCATTGTTGTCTTGGGTTAATCCAGACCCCTATAATCCTATCGTTCAATTCCTTAACACTATCACAGAACCCGTTCTGTATCGAGTGCGCCAATTCCTACCCATGAGCGGTGTAGGAATTGACTTTTCCCCAATGATAGTAATACTGATTATTATTTTCCTTCAATCGTTTCTAGTCAATTCAATTGGAATGCTCGCTATGAGGTTGCAATAATCTATTTATGCGGCTTAATCACCTTGATATTCTTGAGCAGTGTTTTCGTGATAAAATTTTTGGCTACAATAAAGAGGACGTGGACACCTTCCTGCATCTAGTCGCTGAGGATTTCAAAGAGATCACAGAAGAGCTAGATCTTCTTAAAAAAGAAATCGACAAAAAAAACCAGGACACAGATAAGTTTAATGAAAAGGATACCAATAAAGCAGGAGAAAGAAAAAACGACCCCATAGAAATTACTCCAGAGATAATAAAAGAAAAAGCTAAGCGAATAATCAATGCAGCTCGTGAACACGCTAACCAGCATAAAAAGAAAGCTGAGCATGAGTTGTCTAATCTAAAAAGAGAGATCGAAAAAATAAGGCAGGAGAAAAAAACTTTAATAGCTGCAATAAAAATGTCTGCGCAAGAAAGTCACGTTCTCCAAAAAAACAAAAAATAGCATTCCCCAGTCAATGCCCCTGGAGATAAGAGATTACAAAGATGGGATCCAGTTTTCAGCGATCATTCAACCCAGAGCCTCAAGCAATAAAATTTGTGGCCTGCAGGATAAATACCTGAAAATCCGTCTAACATCTCCCCCAGTCGACGGCGCCGCAAATAAAATGTGTATTAAGTTTTTGGCCAAAATACTAAGCGTTAGTTCATCACAGATAATGATAGTTAGTGGCCAACAAGGACGTAAAAAAATCATTCGTATAGAGGGTATGGGGACATCAGAGTTTTTTAAAAAAATACCCTCAATCGCACAAAGCTGACTCCTGAATAAAAATCAGGACTGCCGAAAGTTATTTTTTAAACTATTTCTTGCCGATTGTTCTAGCAGATCTTTTATTAGGAAGGTTGAAATGATTAAAACTGTTGAGTACTTGGACGGCGTAGTTCGAATGATCGATCAAACTCGGCTCCCCCTGGAAAAAGTCTTTGTTGATTGCAAGTCAATTGATGATGTTGCTAACGCAATCAAGACAATGGTTATCCGTGGTGCCCCAGCTATTGGGGTTTCCGCTGCTATGGGGGTAAGCTTGGGTGCTGAGTCTATTTACGCTGACAACTTCGATGCTTTTTATTCTGAACTGGAAGATAAGTGCATACCTCTAGCAAACTCCCGCCCCACTGCTGTTAATTTGGCATGGGGAATCGAGCGAATGAAGCGTGTTGCTCGTGAATCACGACTACTAAGTATTCCTGAGCTCAAGAAAAAACTAAAACAGGAGGCGCTAGATATTTGTGAAGAAGATATTGCCGCTAATATATCCATGGGAAACTTTGGCCAAACATTAATTGATGATGGGAGCACCATTCTTACACATTGTAATGCCGGCGCACTAGCAACCGCCGGATTTGGCACCGCCTTAGGCGTTATACGTGCAGCTACTAATGCGGGGAAAAAAATTAAGGTCCTTGCAGACGAAACTCGCCCGTTTCTGCAAGGGGCCCGTTTAACAGTCTGGGAATTAATGGAGGATAATATCCCAGTCGAACTAATTACTGACAACATGAGCGGATTCTTCATGAAGAATAATCAGGTTGATGTAGTTGTAGTAGGAGCTGATCGAATCGCCGGGAACGGTGACGTAGCTAATAAAATCGGAACTTACATGGTTGCAGTAATGGCGCAAAAACACAGAATTCCATTTTACGTTGCGGCTCCCATTTCCACCCTTGATTTGTCGATAACTTCGGGTGAAGAGATCCCCATTGAGCAACGCCCGGAAGATGAGGTCTCTTGTATAAATGATAAGCGAATAACACCAGAAGGAGCGAGTGTTTCCCATCCGGCGTTTGATGTCACACCCAATGATCTTGTTGACGCCATAATAACGGACAAAGGAATCGCTAAACCGCCGTACGTTTCCTCACTTAGAAAACTTGCAGGAATATAAATGATTTATTGTGTTTTCCTATTAACATCAAAACCACTTCATATAAAGGCGATTCAATGAAAGCGATGGTATTAGCCGCTGGCTTTGGCACAAGACTTCAGCCTTTGACCCGTATTTTACCAAAGCCAATGTTCCCTGTTCTAGGTCGCCCGCTCTTATCTCACATATTTGATCTACTCCTCTCCGCAAATATCAGCGAGGTTGCTGTAAATATTCATCACCTTCCTGATTCCATAATTGACTACTTTGAAAAGGAAAAACCACCTGACTTGAACCTTCACTTTTCTCGAGAAGAAAAAATTCTTGGAACTGCCGGCGGAATAAAAAAAATGGAAGACTTTCTGGGAGACGGACCTTTCATACTCATTAATAGCGATATTGTTACAGACATTGCACTTAACAAGGTTATTGATTTTCACAAAAAAAATAACTCAAAGTTAACTCTAGTGGTCAGACAAGATATTTCTCCCGAACAGTTTGACTCAATAGAAATCTGTGAAGATGGTCGTATTGTCCATTTTGTTGGCGCATCCTCTATGGAGCTTCCCGAAAACACCAAACAAGTTATGTTTACTGGAATACAAATTATGGAACCAGAAATTTTTAATCGTATTCCGGAAGGTCAGTTTTGTGGAACCACGGAAGACATATTTCCCCAAATGATTCGAGATGATGTCCCGGTTTATGGATACCTCTATAATGGATATTGGAAGGACATGGGAAATCGTGAAAGTTATCTGCAGGTTAATGCCGATGCGCTTGATGAGAAAGTTTTTTTAAAGGGAATCACTCCCAATGATACAAACCACTCATTTACTATTCCTCCAATATTGGTTGGACGAAACTGCCATATTGCAGAAAACTCGAAAATAGGACCTCACTCGGTCATTGGACCAAACTGCACAATAAAAAATGGGGCCGTAGTTGAGAACAGTATTTTGTGGGAAGGGGTTACCATTGGTGCCGGTTCTACTGTTAAGGGTTCCGTAATTGCCAAAAATAGAACTATCGGCGACGGTAAAAATATCAAAGATGAATCTGTAATCTAATAAAAAACCCGCAAAGAAACGAAAGATCTCTAAGCGGGCTTTCTTAATACTATTAGGTAAAAACTAATTACAATATTTTGTGATTTTCAAGTTTCATAAACGCAGCTTCGACCGTTCCGCTCTCTGCATTTATGATCCGGCGGTATTCAGGTAAGTCAAAGCTTCCCACTCGCTTAAAATCATCCGTATAGCTTTCGACATCTTTAATGGATCCATTTTCAGGATTGAAATAATACACTGTGTATTTGTGAGTAAGGAACTTACCCTCTACATTTTTCACACTTTCTTCAACATTAATAGTGAAAGACATACGAGGAGTCTTACGATTTATCTGTTGAATTCGTCCATCTTTGATACGATAAAAAGACTTCATTCCATCACCACCCATGGTTACCGCTCTCCCTTGCGGATGAGACCCATCGTCAGCAAACGCTAATTTATACTTTCCATCAGACTCTTCAAACGAGCGAGGACCTCTATGCATGGCGATGGAAGCCATGTTTTCGCTTAAAAACTCCTTATGCTTTTCGCTTTTAATAGAATGTTCTATTTCCTTAGAATTCTTTACCGTGATCGTTCCAGATTCTTCACTTCCATTGATATTTACGATAACGTCAGCTGTAAACCCATTAAAGTCTGAAGACCAGCGAGCTGTATTGCCGAATACTTCTCTCAGGGCTTCTCTTGCTTTAGGGTCGTCTTCCTGA
>JBGTUV010000015.1:0-12971 GCA_041938985.1 Candidatus Nitromaritima sp.
GCATCCTCTTTCGTGTAGATATCATTGGTCACTACTGCGATTTCAAATTTTTCGCGCAATTGTTTACAAAGCTCATTGATCAATGCGGTTTTTCCAGAGCCCACCGGACCCCCTACCCCAACCCTCAAAACTTGTTTTTTGCTCATACTTTTAAATACTTTTATTGTCTACGAACGAAATAATCTTGTGTACTGAGTTTCATGTAGGGCGCTTGCGATTCCCTGAGCGGGAGTAGTATACCCAATATCCTCATCAGGTAAATCCAACCCCCGCATAATCACATGAGAAATGGTTTCAATAACCGCTGATAAAATTTTTTGCCCATCGGTTTGCCCTAACGGTATTAATTTCATGGCACATAAAACTTTATTTTCCGCCCACATCCACAAAAAACCGTGTGCCGCATCGTTTAAAGAAATATTCCACCTTACGGCTGCTAAAGCATATAAAGTAAGGAATCCTCCATAGGGAGGGTTTAAGAAAGGTTTCGCTTCTTCCAAACCCAAGTCAACCAGAAGACGCGCCAAGGCTTTTCCTAATTGCCGGTCTTCTTCTTGAAGTTCAAAAGCATCTCGATTTGCCGACAAAAAATTATTCCAATAACGAACTCTATCCGTATCAGATTCCTGCCAAGCCTCATAAAGCTTTTTCAGTACAGGTAGGTCTATATTAATTAATGAGTTTTTTAACAGGCCTTGAATCCAATCTGATACCGTGGATGTGTCGTGTACCCATCCAGATGATATAGCAAACTCCAATCCCTGCGAATACGAGTACCCACCAATAGGAAGTGACGGACTAGTAAGACGCATTAACTTTAATAAACTGGGATTCTGCAAGTGGGGCGCGGAGTTATTAGTGCTCATGGGTATGCTGATGATTGCCATCATTTTGATAAGCCCCAGACTCTGGCTCAAAAGAAGCCTCCTGGTGTTCAACCACCAATCCTAGGGAGCGCACCATATCGTCCAAGACATGGTCATGAAGATAACAAAGTGAACCGTCTCCGATTTGCAGAGGTACGTGGCGGTTTCCTAAATGGTAACAGGCACGAGACAACAAATGAGAATTCGGTTCACGAACTACGGAAACAGATTCTAAAGACGCACGTACTTCGATAACTTCACCGCATGCGCTACGCAACAAATCTCCGTGACGAAGGACAACACCCCTATTTAAAATGAGAGAAGCTTCATTCCCATTATCAAGGGTAACTCGTAGGCGGCTTTTTTGTCTCTGATCAAATGGCAGGGTTAGAGAAGTAGAATAAGTTCCCGTGTAACCCTCAATGCGCTCTGTGATTTCCAACATGGGTCATTTCCAAAACAGCAATAATATGAGAAGCAACCTTTATCAAAAAAGAAAATAGCGCTGCGCTAAAGGCAAGACTTCCGCAGGTTCACACGTTAACAACTCCCCATCCGCACGGACTTCATAGGTTTGGGGATCCACTTCTATCTTCGGTTGGTAATCATTGTGTATCAAATCTTTTTTTCTGATTTGACGAGTATTCTTAACTCCAATGATTTTCTTATTTAATTTTAGTTTTTGTCCGATGCCATCATCGCAAGCAGCTTGAGAAACAAAACTCACACAGGTTTCACTGCGGGCACCACCCAAGGCACCAAACATTGGTCGGTAATGAACGGGCTGCGGAGTAGGAATAGAGGCATTAGGGTCACCCATCGGTGCCGCCACAATCATCCCACCCTTGATCATCATCGCAGGCTTTGCCCCAAAAAAAGCTGGTTTCCAAAGTACGATGTCCGCAAGCTTACCGGACTCAATCGACCCCACTTCATGAGCAATCCCGTGAGATATCGCTGGATTGATCGTATACTTTGCCACATAACGTTTGGCGCGAAAATTATCATGGTGCTTAGGGTCTGGCTTCAGCGCACCCCGCTGCACTTTCATCTTGTGCGCAGTTTGCCAGGTTCTGGTTATCACCTCTCCGATGCGACCCATCGCCTGCGAGTCTGATGCGATCATACTAAATGCCCCAAGGTCATGCAGTATGTCTTCCGCCGCGATAGTTTCCCTTCGAATCCTTGATTCGGCAAACGCAACATCCTCTGGGATTTTTGAGTCAAGGTGATGGCAAACCATCAGCATGTCCAAATGCTCGTCGACCGTGTTGACCGTAAAGGGGCGGGTGGGATTAGTAGAGGAAGGCAAAACGTTTGCTTCCCCACAGGCCTTGATGATATCGGGAGCATGCCCACCACCTGCACCTTCTGTATGATAGGTATGAATGGTTCGATTTTTAAAAGCGGCAATCGTATTTTCGACAAAACCGGATTCATTCAGCGTATCGGTATGAATAGCTACTTGAATATCAAATTTTTCAGCCACGCTCAAACAGTTATCGATAGCTGCCGGCGTCGTCCCCCAGTCTTCATGAAGTTTCAAACCCATGGCACCTGCCCGGACTTGCTCCTCCAAAGCCATCGGCAAACTAGCATTCCCTTTACCAAGAAAACCAAAGTTAATTGGAAGTTCTTCAACCGCCTGATACATGCGTTGAATGTTCCATGGTCCGGGCGTACATGTAGTTGCATTGGTGCCGGCTGCAGGTCCCGTTCCACCACCAATCATAGTGGTGATACCAGACATTAAGGCATCATCAACTTGCTGTGGGCAAATAAAATGGATGTGAGCATCGATACCTCCAGCTGTAGCAATCAATCCTTCCCCGGCAATGGCTTCTGTAGAAGGGCCAATGATGATATCTACGCCTGACTGAATATCAGGGTTACCGGCTTTACCAACACCGACAATACGACCCTCTTTTATTCCAATATCCGCCTTGACAATGCCCCAGTGATCCAAAATCAAGGCGTTGGTGATGACCACGTCGACGGCATCTTTTGAGACCCGTTGACTTTGCCCCATACCATCTCGAATGACTTTACCGCCGCCAAACTTTACTTCTTCGCCGTATACTGTTTTATCTTCTTCTACTTCGATCCACAGTTCTGTATCACCCAACCTTACACGGTCACCTACTGTAGGGCCAAACATATCTGCATAAGCGCGACGGTCAATAGTACTCATGTTTTTTTCTCCAGTGGACCCATAATTTTTGCGTTGAACCCATAAACATGCCTGGAACCAGCATAGGCAACTAACTCCACCTCTCGAGTTTGCCCCGGCTCAAAACGAACCGCCGTTCCTGCTGGAATATTCAATCGAAAACCACAGGCCGCCTCGCGATCGAACTCCAATGCAGAGTTGGTCTCATAAAAATGATAGTGCGAACCGACTTGAACCGGTCGATCTCCCAGATTCGCCACTGATAAGGTAATCTTTTTGCGTCCTTCATTTAAGACCAACTCGCCCTTTTGAATCGCATATTCTCCAGGAATCATGTCTTTGTCCTTTACACTATTGGATTGTGAACCGTGACCAGTTTTGTCCCATCCGGAAATGTTGCCTCGACTTGCACCTCATGGATCATTTCAGGAATACCATCCATAACGTCTTCCCGTTTGAGCAACTGGGTTCCATGACTCATAAGATCGGCAACACTTTTTCCTTCACGCGCTCCTTCCAAAATCGCAGCCGATATATATGCCACCGCTTCGGGATAATTCAGCTTGATTCCACGCGACAATCGTCTTTCTGCCAGCAAACCAGCTGTAAAAATAAGTAATTTATCTTTTTCTCGAGGCGAGAGTTCCATTTTCTTTCCTTATTATTATATAGGCCAACTAACATCTAACAACAAGTATGAAATGGATTGATCCAAGTCATGTGTTCCATATACGCGGAATAACAGCTTCGTGGTCCCGCAAAGCCAAGCGCAATAATTGCCAAGCTTTTATAAAGTGCCGTTTCACATGTTCTACACTATTTCCCAAATATCGGCAAAGAATAATATCATCCACAAAGGTTACTGAAAATAAATCACCATTTTCCGGTGAACCAATATTTTGTCTTAACAAATCAACGAGATCTTTTCTTGGAGTAAGGCAAAAAAAACTCCCCACAATCGGCTTTCCTCCCAATCCCCATTTTGCATCCAGGATCGCGTCATTCTCCCTGACAACAAGCCTATCCAAACGAATCAGTCGCCCATTTTGAAAGATTTCTAACTTCTGGGTCAATTGACCTTGAGAAAAAGTCTCTCTAATCGCAGGTCTGCCCAAACACAGAATATCCCAACCGATAAAATGGCTTTCCTTGGATAAGTCAACTCTCGTTTCAAGTTTTACCTTGGCACCGGGGAAAAAAATATTTTCAGATGGGAACCACTCTAACACTCCATGATCAGCTACCGTAATTGTCTGCTGTTGATATGCTTCGTCTCCGGCACTTCTATAAAATTTACCTGCAGCGGGAGTGGTTACCAAAACTTTTGCGTTCGGGTCCACCTCAATTTTCACATCAAAACTATCACCGCCTACCACCCCTCCGGGTGGATGCAAAATATAGACATGACATGCCCCACTTGCCTCCGGGTAAAATGCTTTCTGTACCTGCAGTGGCCCCTGGTGTGAACGCTTCTTTAATACTGTTTTATTATTTTCTTCGATAAATTTTAGATAAAGCTTGGCTTTCCAACCTTCACTCAAACCAACTCCATCTAAACAGGATGTAGTCATAAGCTCGACACGTATGGGTAGTGATTCAGCAATCATACGCTAAAACTCTGAGCCCAGAGGAAAATATTAACGGTTAGATATCCACCTAATTTCTTTACGTCTACAAGAGAAGCAAAGATACATATCGAGCACCATTCCGCATGTTGAAATTTAGGTATATTTATACAATAATGTGTATATCTTTATAGAAAATTATTTTACATTCAAGTAGTCATAGAAACTACTTTCCCTTGTTCCCATCTGACAATTCTCAATCAACGGATAAAAATCGAACTGGATAATTCTTGCAAATGAAAAAATATTTTAAAGTTGTAGGCTGGGTTTTTCTTGGAATATTTCTACAGTTTAAATTTAGCGCCCTTTACGGGATAGTTTTTTTAGAGAACCTTAATTTTCACGATCGTTCTTACTTCGTTGAGATGAAGTTGGTGCCTGCAAGTCAATCGGTGCACCTGCTTACCATGAAGACGACCGTTCACCATTCTTTAGGACCGGATTATTTTGCCAATGTTTACATACCTGATAATTATAAGGTAGTAAACAAGGATCCTTATGCAGGAGCTGAAGTTATCCAAGGTTACAACGCCTATAAGATGAACATGAAAAGAAAATACAGGGATGTCTTGAGTTCTGAGGATTTTATTATTGCGCCATCTGTCCCCGACAAAACCATTGAACCGGCACCTATTTTCGTCCACTTTGAGAACATGGAACAACGTCTGCATACCGATAAAACATTCGAACTATCCAGTAGCGACAACATAATTGCATTGAAGGGACCAAAGCGGGCCGAAGCAACATACCCTCAACAATTAGGGATGTAAAAATTGTTCCGTTTTAAAATTCAATCGCCTCATGAGAACTAGATTTAGAGAGTTTAAAGACTACTACAAAATACTGAGTGTCGCCGAAAACACATCAGATACAGAGATAAAAAAGTCTTACCGTAAGCTGGCGCTTGAACACCATCCCGACCACAACAAAAATGACCCTGATAGTGAGGAAAAATTCAAACAAATCACCGAAGCTTATGGCGTCCTGATAGATCCTCTCAAACGAAAAGAATACGATCGGTTTCGAGCCGATCATTTGGCAGGCCGAACCAGCGAACACTCTCAATTTAGGTACACACAACAAGATATTTTTGAAGAGATGCTTCGTAAAGGTTTTGGTAAGGATGTATTTGAAGAATTGAATCGTGAGTTTTCAAAGTCTGGCTTTCGATCAGGAAACTCTTTTTTTCAAACCACACTGATGGGCGGTGCCCTAGGAGGAATTGTTCGAGTCCTCGGAATGATCCCAGGCCCGATTGGACGGGTGGGACAAGGCCTTCGGATAGCGCATATGGTTGGCACATCTCTTTTCGCATTAAAAAAAATGCACGATGCGAAATCAGCAGGAAACCTTAAAGATCAACCAAATATTAAAAAGCCCGACATTCTTGAATCCGTAAAAGGGGTTTTCAACAAGGGGACAAATAGCCAAAACTCTCTTGATTATAATCTAGCCATGACCATACCTCCTAAAGAAGCACTCGCAGGAACTAATAAAAAAATTTCATATGAAATAGACGGAACTTCTGAGCAGTTGATGATCCGCATCCCTGAAAAATTTCCCAATGGTGGAAAATTAAGAATCAAAGGCAAAGGACACTCTAAAGATAAAAAACGGGGCGACCTGATACTTCAAATCAAGGTAAACTCCTAACCCAGCCATATCTTTTTAAATTCTTTAAAAAAATTTATTCGATGAAAAAAGAAGAAATTATCAGCTATTGGAGCAATTTTTTTACTGATCTTCTAGTTGGAACTTTCATAAAACTCCTCCTATTCGGATTGATTGGATTTGTCCTCGGGCTAATCAGTCTTTTCATAATGGATCATTTTGTTATGGAGGAATTGGAATGGAGCACCTGGATTGTGTCAACAGTCCTGGTTTTGTCTTTCGGCTGGTATACCGGGTTTGGTGTTCTCTATGGATTGATCGCCTGTATCATTCAAACCACTAGCAAAAAAATTACAGAAGCACTAGTTGGCCTTCATGACCTGCTCGACCTATTGACCCACGGAGTGGTGGAGAAAATCCCTCGATTTAACAAAAACATTCCTCGCGACCAACTGGAAGATACTTTCGATGGGATTGGAAAAAACTTTCTGGAGCAGTTGAAACTCAAACGAGGAGTAACTGCTTTTTTATCTCGTATCTTGTTTGGGACTATCCTTAAGGTAATCAAATTCTTTTTTCTAGATAATGTTGTAGAAGAGTTGTCTAAAAAAGAGGGCGATATCACATCATCCGATATCGAGCATGCGGTGCGACGGGTGGGTGTGGAAATCGTAATAGCACCAATTTTAGAAAAATTCATTTATCTTCAAATTCTAAATTTTATTCTCTTCACCTTAAGTTTTGCAGTTCCCATTGGGATTTTCCTCCTTTTTTAAATTTCTATTTTTACTACTATATTATTTCTTCACAAAAGATAGTGTCGATTTTGTTAAGATGCAAATAAATAGGGTTTTAAGAGCAAATACGATGAATCAAATTGGGATAGCTAAAAAAATTATCACTGGTTTTATTTTGGGAGTGTTTGTGCTCGTCTTGGCAGGAACGGCAAACGCAATGACGAAGGAAGAGCTCGCGCGGGAAGCTTTAATAGAAAGAGTAAACTCTCATGACAAGCTACTTGAAACTCTTGAAAGAATAAGTTGGTTTGGTGATATGAGACTGCGTTACGAAATGGTAGATCGAGCTAGTGATAACTCAACTGCCAATGATGCAGATGGTCATTTGGATACAGACCGGCCAAGAATTCGTTTTCGGTTTGGAGCCAGAGCCCATGTCTATGAAGATCTAGACTTCGTTTTCAGACTTTCTACTGGTGGTGATGATGCATCCACTTCTGGTAATACGACCCTGGATGGGACCTTTGGGAATGAAGCTATTTCTCTTAACTTGGCCTACGGCTCTTGGGAGTTTATGGATGGTTTAACCGTACAGGGAGGAAAAGTAAAAAATCCATTCATGAAATCAGAAGTAGTCTGGGACGGCGATGTAAATCCTGAAGGACTCTCCGAAATCTACCAAAAGAAATCCGGAGACACTACCTTACAGTTTGTTGCAGGCCAGTACATAGTCGAGGAAACAGATCGTAATACTACTGTTGACTCTGACGATGTTGTGCTTTTGGCATGGCAAGCGCAACTCCATCAGAAAACTAAAGCCGGAAAATTTAAGTTTGCTGTGGCGTGGTATGACTACAATCATCTAACTGACCCAGGAAGTGCTATTACTAAACAACTAGGCAGCGGTGATGGACAGAGGAACAGTCAGGTTACAGGAACCGATGTCAATACTACAAACATGCAGATATTTGATTTTATGGCTGATTGGTCTTCTCCCTTAGGTAGCAAGCATGGCAGCCTTTTTTATGAGTATGCCGTCAATACCGATGCCGATGCTCCTGCAGGAAATAATACGATAGCCCAAGATCTAGACACTGCTTGGCAATTGGGTTTCAAGTTTGGCGACAAGAACGTTAAGAAGACTGGACAATGGCAAATTAAGACCCTTTACCGGCTTGTCCAGCAAGATGCGGTGTTTTATGCTTTAACCGACTCTGATTTTCATCAGGGTGGAACCAATGCCAAAGGTATTGAACTGGGAGCGAAATATGCTATTCGAAAAGGCATGCAACTTGGCTATACCTTTTTTGACACCAAAAACGAACGTGGGGATATAAATGGCGGGAAATTTGATGTTCCTGGAAAGCACCTGCTGGATTTGAAGTTTAAATTTTAAAGCTTAATTTTTACGTTTCTCACCAAAAGGAGAACTTTAATTTTTTCTATAGAAAAACTTTAACAAAACATACTATAGTAACATCAAAATTTGATGTTTTTAAAGAGGTTAATATATGCGTACCATACTTTCAATGTTTGCGAAGTCTCCGTTTAAGCCGTTGGTGAGTCATATTGACAGCGTCAATGAATGTGTCCACCTGATCACCCCCTTATTCAAAGCCTATCAGTCTAAAGACTACGAAAAAGTTGAGGAGATTGCGAAAAACATATCAGAGCTTGAACACAAAGCAGACCAAATCAAAAGCGGTATTCGACAACATTTACCTCAAAGCATTTTTCTACCGGTAGATAAAAGAGATTTCATGGGTCTCTTGTCAGCTCAGGATGATATCGCCGACGCCGTAGAAGATTTGGCCGTCCTTATGCGCATAAAAAATATCGATATCCCGGAGGAGCTTTGTGAACCTTTGATGGACTTGGTTACGCATACTGTCGCTTTGGCGAATGACGCATGCGGCATAATTCGCGAACTAGAAGACCTGCTAGAAGCCTCTTTTGGCGGAGCTGAGGCGGAAAAAGTAGAAAAAATGGCTGCAAGTTTAGGCACTGCTGAATACGAAGCAGATAAAAAACAGTTTTTTCTAGCCCAAAAGTTATTCTCTTTAAATGATCTCAGTGCCGCTGACTTATTTTTACTAAACGAGTTAATTAAAAAGCTTGGAGGCGTGGCTGATCAGTCTGAAAAAATCGGAAAAACTCTTCAAATATTTCTTTCCCGTTAATCAAACTTATTGAATATTCTAATCACTCATAAATTGACACAGAGGTCATATTGGATTTAAGCACTTTCCTGATGGTCTTCGCTATAACTGCCTGTATCTACATGGCATGCAACATTGGCGCAAACGATGTTGCCAACGCAATGGGTACAAGCGTTGGCTCGGGGTCACTCACCTTCAAGCAGGCGATCTATGTTGCTGCGGTCGCTGAATTTGCCGGCGCCTTTTTTGTTGGCGGACATGTATCCGATACGATTCGGAAGGGAATGCTTGATCCCACAATTTTCTCGGATGCACCCCTTCATCTTGTATACGGAATGATTGCCGCCTTAATTGCAGCGGCCTTATGGCTTAATATTGCCAGCTATCTTGGTTGGCCTGTTTCAACCACTCATTCTATCGTTGGAGCGGTAGTTGGATTTGGTGTTATGGCTGGTGGAATGGATGCCATCAATTGGAGTAAGGTCTGGAGTGTTGTGATGAGCTGGGTTGTCTCCCCTGTGATGGGAGGTTTGGTTGCTTTCCTTCTTTTCCGTTTTCTCACCAATCAAGTTTTCAGAAGACGCAACCCACTCTTATACGCCAAGAGAATATTGCCCTACATGGTATTTCTGGTTTGCGTAATCCTTGCCAATGCAATGTTCTATAAGGGATTAAAAAACATGCATCTTGACTTTTCCTATCCCGAAGCAATGTTGTATGCCATTATTGTTGGTACTGTAGGTTTTTTAATCTCTAAGCCACTCGCAAAAAAAATTCCAGATATTCCAAAAAAAGAAATTCATAAACAGTTGGAAGCAACAGAAAGTGTTTTTAAGTACCTTCAAATCATAACCGCATTTTATATCGCCTTTGCTCACGGATCCAACGATGTCGCAAACGCTGTAGGTCCTCTTGCCGCCGTCGTTTCAATTTTAAACAGTGGAACCGTGGCGATGAAAGTAGCAATGCCAACCTGGATTCTCGCTTTGGGTGGTGGGTTTATTGTGTTGGGACTTTTGGTTTGGGGCAGACGCGTGATGGAAACGATAGGAAGCAAGATTACCGAGATCACTCCTTCGCGTGGTTTTTGTGCTACTTTTGCCGGTGCTACAGTAGTGCTGGTCTGCTCTAAGATGGGATTGCCGGTTTCTACTACTCATACCCTGGTGGGTTCCGTCATCGGAGTGGGACTGGCTCGGGGTCTACCAACACTAAATCTTGGAATCATCAAGGAGATTGTAATGTCCTGGCTAGCCACGGTTCCATTCACCGCCCTTTTAGCAGCTATATTGTTTAAAATAATGGTCTGGACACTGGGCTAGTTTTCTTCCAAATAAACAGTATTGATTTAAAGGTTATTTTTATATAACCTTTAAAGAACACCCCTATTTTAGCCGTTAAATAGAGCGACTCTTAGTTTTTTTTAAAAAAAGATTTTATGCGAAGACGTATCCGAAAGTTTAATAGCTATTTGGTATTGCTTGTCTCGGTAATTGGAATCCAATTCCTTTTACTCCCTTTTTACCATTTTCATCCAGACCATCAGCATTCTCATTCTGGGGGCCTACCTTCGCACCAGCATAATGCTTATTTCCATTCGATTGAACTGGACAGCATTGCCCATCTTACTCATGCTCACGACCACAATTCAGCAGACCATCATTCTGAGAATAATGATGATGAAAACGAGCTAAAAGTCGACCTAAATAAAGTAACCTTGAAATCCAAAAATTCATTCAAGGTTTTAAAAGTTTTCTTCACTTTTTTGCCTCTCGATATCCCGCAGAAGCTTAATATATACGACCTTCCAACAAAACTGAATGACTTCTCCCGTCTAGCGTTTCAGCCTCAACTCCGAGAGCGCTCTCCGCCTTTCTCTCTCATCTAAGCTATCAATCCAAAAAAACATCTTAATTTAACCGCGACGCGTTACCAAAAATTACTGATCGTTTAACGTTGTAATGCGTTTGTCTTTTTAAGCATCTATGAAACGTTTTATTATTTTTTTGAACGTTGTATCTTTGTTTGGCATGTTGTTTTCCTCTATTGCCTCGGCCAACCAAGATACAGAGGTTCAAACTGAAACTAAAAGTTCACTTCAGCTCACAATTAAGGAAGCTGCGGCCAAAGCTCTGCTCCATAACCCGACTTTGTCAGCATTTTCCTTAGACAAGCGGGTTAAGGAAGCTCAAACCCTGCAGGCTGGACTGCGCCCTAACCCACATCTTGAAATAGAAGTTGACGATGCAGCGGGCTCGGGAGAGTTTACTGGATTTGATCATTCGGAGATAACAGTTCAACTTGGGCAATTAATTGAGCTCGGTGGCAAGCGCGCTGCCAGAGTGAATGCCAGTCGAATTTCAGAAAAACTAGCCGACTGGGACTATAACGGCAAGCGTCTTGATGTGTTGACGGAAGTAAACAAGACCTTCATAGAAGTTTTAAAAGCCCAACACAAAGTCTCCCTATCGGAAGACCTAATTAAACTTGGAAACCAATTTTACAATGCCGTCAGTGAAAGAGTAAGAACGGGGAAGGTCGCTCCAATACAAAAAGTCAAAGCGGGTGTTGTTCTTTCCACTTTCAAACTCGAAACAAAAAAAACAAAGCTGATGCTAGAGCAATACCGCAGAAAATTATCATCCACATGGGGAAATACCAACCCCGACTTTGCATCGGTTGTTGGCAATCTGTTTGAAGTTTCTCCGGTACCTCCTTTAGAAACGCTTAACCAAAAGATATCTGAGACTCCTTATGTTCAACGCTGGAAAACTGTGGAGGATAGGCGAAAGGCCATACTCGAAGTTGAACAAGCTAAAAGAACCCCTGATATAACAATTAAAGGAGGATATCGGCGACTAGAACAAACCAATGATAATGCCATAACATTCGGAGTCTCAGTTCCCCTTAAATTTTTTAATAGAAATCAGGGGGCAATCTCAGAAGCACAGAATAATTTAGCCAAAACAAAAGAAGAACGAAGAGCCGCCGAAATCATAGCAAACAAAAACTTTTTAGAAGCATATCAGGCTCTTGTCTTTGCTCATTCTCAAGCAAGCACCCTTCACTCCGAAACGATACCCGCGGCTCAAAAATCTTTTGATGGAATTAACGAAGGTTATCGCTTTGGTAAGTTTAGTTTTCTAGATGTTCTGGACACTCAGAAAATTCTATTCCAAACAAAAGAACAATATTTGGATGCCTTGGCTGATTATCATATCGCTCTCGCAGAAGTTAACCGAATGACAAATGGGTTGATATATGCCGACATCATTACTGAAAAATCAGCAATGGAGAAAAAATCTAAATGAAATATCGAATCCCACTTTTAGTTATTCTCATTATAAGTATCGGGGTATATCTAGGGTTTCAGATTTCACAAATGGAACCGCAAAAATCAATCGAACCACACGATCACCATGAAGAACATCACGATGAAGGCAAACACGATCATGATGAAGGCGTAAATCCCACAAATAAATCGACTAAACGAGATCCTCAGGCTGGATGGGAATATTCTCAAATTGAAGCTCGTGCCGAGATATTTCCAGAAATGATTAAAAATTTAGATATAACGACCTCGAAAGCTGGCCCCGCTAAAATAAAAATTATTCAACAATTAACAGGAGAGGTTAGCCTCAATGAGGAAAAGGTTGTTCATATTGTCCCTCGCCTGGATGGAGTTGTTAGAAAAAGCAGATCGTTCACTCTTAAGAGCTAAAGCTCGGGGACGAAATGTTGTAGAGGGATAAAAAAGCCGGAAATCACTTTCCGGCTTTTTTGTTTTATTACTTCAACATTGG
>JBGTUV010000016.1:0-12600 GCA_041938985.1 Candidatus Nitromaritima sp.
GGGTATAAACAATAAGGCGATTACGATGAAGGAAATGACTGGCTATTTTTACCGATTGATCGAGCAAACCGCCAGGATTATCTCTCAAATCAAGAATAAAACCTTTTACCTTATCCCGTTTTGCTTTTGTGAGCGCCTCTTTTAGATGATTATTTGTTTGCCTGGAAAAACTAGTAATTTTGATGGACCCGACACTATTTTTTAATGTTTTATATTCGACGGTTTCGAGCAAAATTACTTCCCTATTTAGAGTGTAGGAGTACTCCTTTTTTTCAGACGGTCTATATAAGGTTATAGTGACCCCAGTGCCTGGTTGACCTCGGAGTTTATCGGCAAGCTCAGATATCTGAGTTTTTTCAATAATTGTTCCGTTTACTTTTTCAAAAATATCGTCGGGTTGTATTCCTGCGCGTCGAGCTGGAGAATTCTTGATGGTTTTCACCACATATAGACGGCTGTCTTTCATAGTAATAACCATGCCTAGTCCACCATACCTTCCTTCTGTATCGCGCATAGACCTGTTGAAACTATCGATGTCCATATACTTGGAATATGGATCCAAAGAGCCCATGAGACCAGTTACGGCAGCTATTTCAAGTTTTTCCTTGCTTAGCTTTCCTTCCGATTCCTCTAGCAGAAAATAATACGCTTTCTTAAAAGTTTCTAGAGCGTTTTCTCGATTGTAACCAAGTGTGTACCGGATATTTTTGTCGAACTTAGAAATGGATTGCCCTATCGATTCATTTTTGAGAGAGATGTTTTCATCGTTAAGAGCCAGGACCATCTCGTCAATAGAAGCCATAAACATTTTTTTATAATCAGGGGCGTAAACGTATTTATCTCCCACTAGATCCACAACTTCCTCAAAAAGCTCCAAGTCGTTACTAAAAAAACTCGCTTCCGCATTAGGCAAAGAAGTGAGGATTGCATTCGACCCTCCTGCGGGAAATAACAAAAATAACCCTAACAAAACAGCTGTTGGGGCAGAGAATATTTTTTTGGATACGAATCTAGGTGACATTATCTCCCTTTGATTAGCGTGGTTGTCTTGCAAATTAATTGAATTAATTATAACCAAGTATATCTCCAATAATCAGTTCCAGGTTTTCAGTCATCATCTCGGTGGTACCACCTGAAATACTTGGAGTTACTTTCAGTACTTTATTGAGGATAATTGTTGGAGTTTCATTAGCATTATATTTATTGGCCAGGGCGAGGGATTCGTTGACTTTAGCTTCTATCGAAGGGGATTTCATCCCGTCTCTGATTTCTTGTTCAATCTTGTAATGCTGTGAAAGTCGCTGAATAACCCTTGGTTGGAAAATGTTAACATGGAGTTTGAAGTTAGTATCAAATAGTTCTTGGGTAAATTTTTCCTCAAGACCCAGTTCATCGGCGATATAAAAAGCTTTGGCTGGGAATGCGGTTTGTTGTCCCCAGTAAATGGGATATTTCTTATGATAAAGCTTGTCCTTGAATTTAGCGCGTAGTTTTTTAGAGGTTTCTAAAAAACGATAGCAGTGACCGCAGGAGTAGTTGAAAAATTCAGTCATCTCGACCTGTTTTACTCCCTTGAGTTTTTCTATTGAACCGATGACTTCATATTTTCCTTGAATTTTATCTGCTGCGAAGGCGAAACTAGGTAGAGTTGAACAACCAGCGAGTAAAAAAAATAAGGTTTTTAGCAAATTTCTTTTCAAGGGGTTCCTGCAGGGTTTCATGCCCAATCTCCTTATGGTTAAATTACTACCGAAGGTCAATGTTTTATTTTTGGCCAATATTTTGAAAAATTAAAATTGGGACTGTGGTTTTTAATATGACAGTTCTTACAGGCCTTTTTGGCATCGAGTTTAAGGTTTTGTTGTAAAGTTTTTATGTGATCTAACCTTGGTCCGTGACACGCTTCGCACTGCACATTCTTCAATTCTGGAGTATCTACTTCACTGATGAACCCCCCATCATAGCCCCATCCTGTGACGTGACACCTTAAGCACTCTGGATCGAACGCTTTGTTGACGCGATTTAGAGTTTCATAGGCATGACTGTGGCGCGACAGATTCCACAGTTCATGTTTGCTCGGATGGCAGGTCACGCATGTCTGCTCTGATGCAAAAACTTTTTGTTTCCCATGTTTGTTTTTTCGAGACTCTAACGAGGTGAAAAATAGATCCTCCACTTCTCTATTGTATTCTTCATACCATTTTATCATTTCAGGATCAGGTTTAACATTCGAATCTAAACGAATAATACGTTGCTTAAATGATTTTTCTCCTTTGTTATCAATGCGGACAGTTAACTCGCCCATCTTTTGCCCTCTGGGGCCAGGTTGAACAAATACTTTCCCATTACGTTTTATATGGGTCATGTCTATGATATCAGTATCTTTTTCGATATGTCCATTGATCACCACATCGACTCCACTTAAATTCAACATAGAAATTGCTTTTTCCCGCTTCATGTGTGTTAACAAAACAATTACATCTGGGTGTTCCGATATTTTGAGTTTTTTAATTAATTTCTTGGCAGACTCTATTGGATCTTTGATACTCCCGCCACTATGTTTTGCGTCATAGTATAGGTCTGGATCGATTAGGGCTAACATAGCGACAGTTAGACCATTCTCTAATTTTTTGATTCTTATTTTAGGTGGTTTGATTTCTCTTAGTTCGGCGTTGCTAAGAAGCCAAGGGACAGACGCGTCGTCGTTAAGAAAAGGTTCTCCGTAAACCAAGTCTTTATCTCCTGGGATCACCGCGTCGTACTTTGACTTAGACATTGCCTGCATGATGTAACGCGCTTTGATTTTGCCTTGCGTAGAGGGTTCTTTAAAGTTGTCACCAGTGTCGACCAATAGTATATTTTTTGAATTTGCGAAGACTTCTTTGAGATAGGTCAAGCGGCGTTCGAACCCACCTTGATCTTCTTCCTTAGCACACCCACATGGCTTAAGTTCGCCTAATGTATTTCCGGAATACACGATAACGAGTTCACGCGAGGAGGGGACAGAAAACGAGAGTGCGTCAGCCATTATTCCTAGAAAAACAAAAGTCAAAACCCATGTTTTGAGTGTTTGATGTCTGTGCATCATCCAAGAATATCGAAAAAATATTAACAAGGCAATTAAGCTTTGGATTTTAGTTTTCGGATTAGTGCATGTGTTGTTTCCTGAGTCACTAAAACTTTGTTAAAAAATGTAAATAGGACTACAATAGTTTCTATGAAAAAATTTGAAATTCATATGCATTCAACTTTTTCTGATGGGGAGTTTTCTCCGACCCGATTGGTTGATATTGCTAGGAGAAATGGGGTTTCAGTACTGTGCTTAACAGACCATGATACTTTTGAGGGTATCCCAGAATTAATGGCAGCGGCTAAGGCAGAGGAAATTTCGGCTTTTCCCGGGATTGAAATAACGGTTCGTTACAGAGGATTTAATCTTCACCTCCTCGCTTATTTTGAGTCTATAGAATCCCTGTCGGATGAGTTGTCGCATGAGGTCATGGGAATGGCATCTAAGAGAGAGCGGCGCATGCGTGAGTTGATCTACCGCGTCAACGAAGTGATTCCTGAAAAATTTCGCGGAACTATAGAATATGAAAATGTTCGCCGCGCCGCTGAGGGCGTTCTTGCAAGACCTCATTTGGCTAAAGAGATGGTTCGCCTTGGGGTCGTTCCCAGCACTCGAGATGCCTTTGATCGGTACCTTGTAAAATACAACGTAGAGCGAGAAAACTTGGAAATGGAAAATGCTTGCAAACTAATTCGTGAATGTAATGGTATTCCGGTGTTGGCTCACCCTGGAGAGAGATCTTACTCTTTATGCAATCCTGCGAAAGGAAGACCGTACGAAGATGCTCCTGAGATGGTTGAAGAGTTGAAATCCTTCGGGCTATTAGGAATGGAGTGCGTTTATCCCTACCACGAGCGCACGGGGAAAGTGGAATACTATAAAGATCTCTCGCGAAAATTTGGGCTAATTATCACAGGAAGTAGAGATTTTCACGGGTCTGCTACCTATCAATCGGAACACCTTCTTGGTGCGACTAAAATGGACACTCGATTTTTGGAACAATTTAAAGAAGTCTGGGCGGCTTAGTTTTAGTTTTTCTCTTTATAGAAGTTACCAGCAATCTTTTTTTATCTGGTTCCCTTCATCACTACATAAAACGTATTTTTGATTGCAGGTACCTTTTGTTGCTGTTGTTTAATGGGTCGGCTTGGTTTAAAACTTTCTTAATTAGTGATCTTTCCTGTAGGACACATCGTTTAAAATAACTTTTCCTGCTGGTTTTGTTTTGGTGGTGTGATGCCAAAGTGTTGATAGGCGATTTCAGTTGCGATTCTTCCTCGTGGAGTTCGCTGAATAAATCCGGATTGCATAAGGTAAGGCTCTAACACGTCTTCGATTGTATCTCTTTCTTCGCTGATAGAAGCGGCAAGGCTTTCGACTCCGACTGGCCCGCCCTTAAATTTTTCAATGATAGTCAATATTAGTTTGTGATCCATTTTGTCGAGTCCAAGGTGATCCACTTCCATCATCCCCAAAGATTTTTTGGCCACATCTTTTGTGATAATACCTTCAGCTTTAACCTGCGCGTAGTCACGAACACGTCTGAGTAGTCGATTGGCAATACGGGGAGTGCCCCGAGAACGACGTGCAATTTCTCTTGCGCCATCAGAATGAGTTTCAATTTTCAGGATTAAAGCTGAGCGCGCGATGATTGTTTCGAGTTCTTCTGGGCTGTAATAGTCCAAACGGTGTACGACGCCAAACCGATCTCTTAGTGGAGAAGTAAGTAACCCCGCTCTTGTTGTCGCCCCCACTAGCGTAAAAGGAGGGAGTTCTAATTTTATTGACCGTGCGCTTGGACCTTGCCCGATCATGATATCTAGATTGTAGTCTTCCATTGCTGAGTACAGTATTTCCTCAATGACATTAGATAAACGATGGATTTCATCTATGAAAAGGATGTCTCCTTTTTTTAGGTTGGTTAAGATCGCGGCCAAGTCACCAGATTTTTCTATAACTGGGCCTGAAGTACTTTTTATATTTGCTCCCATTTCTGAGGCAATTATATTTGCTAGGGTAGTTTTTCCGAGGCCAGGTGGTCCATAAAACAAAACGTGGTCTAATGCGTCACCACGCATACGTGCGGCCTCAATAAAAATTTCTAAGTTTCGCTTTGTTTTGTCTTGTCCAATGTAGTCTTCGAATTTATTTGGTCTCAGTGTTGCTTCGAATAGGACCTCGTCGTTGTCGACCTCGGTATTTGTAATAGAATCATCCATTGGAATATCTTTAAAGTAGGTGCTAAATACTTTTGATTAAAAAAATCAAGATAGCATGTTTAAACTTTTCTTGATTAGGCCTTCTATCGAGTTCTCTATTTCTTCTTCCTCGCACACTTTTTTTAATGTCTGTTCCGCTTGGCTTTTTTTGTACCCAAGGTTAACTAGAGCTGAAAGAGCATCATCAAATAGCCCGTTCTGTGGAATAGAATCTTTTGTTGATGCGAACTCGAGAGAGAGTCCTTCTATTTTGTTGCGCATTTCAAGTATGAGGCGTTCCGCTGTTTTGCGCCCAATTCCAGGGATCGTGCTAAGTTTTCCAATGTCGTTAGAGTCGATGGTGCTAAACAACTCAGCGGGAGACATGCCTGATAAAATTGTTAACGCGAGTTTAGGGCCTACCTTGTTAATGGTGATGAGTTTTTCGAAGATTTTTTTTTCATCTGCGGTGTAAAACCCGAATAATTTAAGCGATTCTTCACGCATATGAGTGTGTATGTTCAGAAAAACTTCGTTCCCCAATTCCGGCAAAACATAAAATGTGGATAGTGGAACAAAAACCTGGTAGCCGACACCGTTAACATCAATGGCGATTCCAACGGGAGATTTATTGGTGAGTTTGCCTTTAAGGTGCGCAATCATCTTTTGTTTTCGGTTCTGAACTTTGAGTTTGCTATGGTTGAGTGAATGTGGCAGATGGCGACAGCAAGTGCATCCGACGCATCAAACGGTTCTGGTTTTTCCTTGAGCTTTAAAATAGCCGTAACCATCTCTTGTACTTGTTGTTTCTCAGCTCGTCCATAGCCAACTACAGATTGCTTGACTTCTAGCGGACTATATTCAGCAACTGGTTTACCTTCATTAACTGCAGATAATATGGCGATGCCTCGGGTTTGCCCAAGCTTTAAAGCTGACTTGACATTAGTCGCAAAGAACATATCTTCTACTGCAACTTCATCAGGGTTGAAGTTTTGGATGATCGTGACTAGTTCATCATATATAAACTTTAGTCTCTGGGGAAAGGATTGGCGTGCTTTGCTTTTAATGCTTCCCCAATAGATCACCTTGAGTTCGTTATTAATTTCCTCAATGACCCCGCAGCCGGTACAGTTGCTACCGGGATCGATGCCCATCACGCGCATAGTTTAAAAAAGTTGGATGTTTTAGGGAATTACACATACTCTCTCTAGGAAAGATGATAAGGAGATGTCATGTAAAGTGCTGCGATATTTTTCGCTCGAGTTTTTCCGTAGTGAGTAAGAAAGCCCTGAATGTTAAAGCACAATCGTTATTTGTAACCAAGAAGGACCCTTGCTAAATACCGACAAAGACAACCTTTTTTTGAGTTAGGGGTTTTACTCGACCGTGGCCATTATCTCATCTGTAATTTCAAAATTTGAGTAGACCTTTTGGATATCATCGTGGTCTTCCAGTGTGTCCATCAACCGGAGTAGTGACTTGCAGTGTTTTTCTTCTACATTAACCGTATTTTGTGGGATACGGGTTAGCTCGGATGATTGAGTTTTAATTTCAGCATCTTCGATGGCCTTGCGTACTGGTTCGAAACTTTCGACTGATGTAGTTATTTCGTAATAGTCGTCAACAGTTTGCATATCATCTGCACCTGCATCGATAGCTAGCTCTAACAGTTCTTCCTCGCCTTTTTCGGACATTTTTACGGTGATTAGTCCTTTTTGTTCAAATATCCAAGCAACACACCCATTTTCTCCCATATTCCCGCCATTTTTACCTAGAGTGGCTCGTAGCTCACCGACTGTTCTATTTTTATTGTCAGTCATCACTTCCATGAAAATGGCCACACCTCCTGGGCCATAACCTTCATAAGAAGTTTCTTCATACTGAACACCTTCCAGTTCTCCAGTCCCTTTTTTAATAGCACGGGTTACATTCTCTTGAGGCATATTAACTTCTTTGGCTTTTTGTACAGCTAGCCTCAATCTTGGATTCCCGTCTATATCGCCTCCTCCGATACGCGCCGCCACAGTTATTTCCTTGATCACTTTAGTGAAAATTTTTCCACGTTTAGCGTCGGCGGCACCTTTTTTATGTTTTATTGTTGACCACTTTGAATGCCCAGACATATATCTCGAACCTAAAGTATTAAATCATTAAAAAAACAATTTTACTTAAAGATCAATCTAGCATGGACAAGTAAAAGAGGCAATCGGGATTGAAAATTTTTCATGGTTGATTGATAATTGTTTTCATGGAGACAGTAGAAATAAAAGTAGCGGGCAAAGCTATTCAGGCTAGAGCTGGCGAGACAGTGATTCATGCTTTATGGGCTGCTGGAATGGCAGAATCGGTCAAAACAGGTTGTGCTGGAGGTGTCTGCGGTGCCTGCACTATAACGGTTCGTTTTCCTGAAGGCCGTTCGGGCGGGACGGACTTAGCCTGCATATGTCCGGTGGAGGAGGGGATGGAAATTTTTCCCATGCCCAGTAGATTCTGCTTTGACCGTAGCACCCGAACCAAACCCAACTGGAGAAAAGTTACGCGCAGCTTATCCAAAACTTGACCGGTGTACTAAATGCGGGAGCTGTACGACAGCTTGCCCGATGTCCATACCGGTGATGGATTCGGTTCTCAGGATGAGGTCTGGCGAGCTCGACAAAGTAGCTGAGGATTTTACTACGTGCATTCATTGTGGTCTATGTAGATTTGTTTGTGAGGATGGAGTTCAGCCGCACATGATGGGGATGTGGGTGCGCCGTTCGATTGGGTCTTCCATGGAACAAGATAACGATAAAATTTTAGAACAAGAGTCGCAACAGGCTGAGTTGGAGTGGGAGTATCTTTTAGGTGGAAACTCGACTGATAAGATGAATCATGCCTGCCAGTTTAGAAAAAGCGGAAAGATTGAATCGTGATGGAATGGGCTAAAGATTCGCTCGGCAAATTGGAGGCCACTCGTGAGGTGAGACTGTGCTCAGAACCTCCTGAATTTGATACATACGAGGCCGAAAAACTTCTCGATGAATATCACCCTGATTATTTTGGGTCGCAACGTAATGTTCGGGTAGGACCTAATGCGGATAATGGAAAATTCCCTAACGAACTAGCGGACCTTTTAGAATCGGACAGTCAACTTCCGTTTGACTTTGACCCAACGGTAGATATTGAAACCGATGTGCTCATTCTTGGAGGGGGTGGTGCGGGTGCCTCGGCTGCACTTGCTTTAGACGGATCTGGGCTTACCGTTCACCTTGCAACAAAGTTGCGGTTGGGTGATTCCAATACCATTATGGCTGAAGGTGGAATTCAGGCGTCACTGGGAGTTGATGACTCACCGCGCAGGCATTTTGCTGATGCTTATGTTGGCGGACATGGGAATAATGACCCGGACCTTCTACGAGTATTATGTGAAAATAGTGCCGATACGATTCGTTGGCTGGGGCAATTAGGTTGCATATTGGATACGAACGAAGATGGGACTTTCCAGTTGCGTCCTGGCGGCGGGACTTCTTTGCCTCGTGTGCTTGCTTGTAAAGATTATACCGGGCTTGAAATTATGCGCGTTTTGAAGGACGCCGTTTTGTTAAGTAGTACGAAAACTTTACAGAACCATGCAGCCCTAGAACTTCTTGATGATGGAAGTGGACAAGTTTCCGGGGCGGTGCTATGGGATCGTAGTCGGGGGAACCTTGTTACCGTGTCAGCAAGGGCTGTGATCATTGCTACTGGGGGAAGTGGTCAATTGCGCTTTCAGGAGTTTCCTACGAGTAACCACCTCGGAGCAGTAGGTGACGGTTTGATTCTCGCTTATCGGCAAGGTTGTAAATTGGTTGATTCAGATAGCCATCAGTATCACCCTTCAGGAACCGCCTACCCAGAAGCTCTAGTTGGTCAGCTTGTAACCGAGTCAATTCGTTCCATGGGGGCACAGGTGGTAAATGCTGAAGGGAGACGGTTTGTTAATGAGATGGCTTTTCGCGATGTTCTTGCAGCAGCCATTATTCGTGAGGTTGCCGAAAAAAGGGGGGTACAAACCCCAACAGATAGAGCAGGGATTTGGTTGGATACCCCGCTCATAGATTTGCAAAACGGTGAAGGAGTTTTGCGGCGCAAGTTCCCAGGAATCATTCACAGGTTTGAGCGTTATAATATAAATCCAGCCAAACAACCTATTCTTATTTATCCTACTTTGCATTATCAAAACGGAGGAATTCAGATAGATCGGGATGGTCGCACCGAAGTTAGGGGGTTGTGGGCTGCTGGTGAAGTAACAGGTGGGATTCATGGAACTAATCGGCTTATGGGAAATTCACTGCTAGATATAACTGTATTTGGACGTCGGGCAGCAATGTCAATTCAAAGTGATCTGCCTGAAAGGCGACCGGTTACCCTTACTAGTTTGAAGGGGTATAGAGAGAGTTTGCAAAGTATTTCTAGCCAATCACGGTTATTGTCTCCACAGTTGTTTCCCACTAAAGCCGGAATGAAAATTGCGTTTGAAAGAAAAACGGCCATGAAGCAGCCCAATGAAGGATTAGGGGTAACCGACCAACCTTCCTTCGAACCTCCAGACCCATTTGCAAAGTAATTAACCTGTCATCATGATTGAGATTATTTCCATTTACTGGATCAAGATACTTGCTACCTTGGTAGTTCTCCTCGCCTTAATTATCCTGTTTCTACGTAGTGGCTATGAAAATTCGAATATTTCTGGAGCGGAATTAGTTAAAAGAGAACTGGATCGACTGGACGACAATTACGTAGTGTTTTGTAATGTGATCATTCACTTAGAAAGAGGAATGTCACACATTCCTTATGTAGTGGTTTCTCCCTATGGTATTTTTGTTGTGGCCTGTTGTTACCATGTTGGAAAAATTTCTGGGCAAAAAAATGATCGGGAGTGGAAGGTGAGAGGAAGGGGTGTTGACGGGACAATATTAAACCCGCTTTGGGAAAACCGTAAATGCATTAACGCCCTAGAGAAAAAATTAAACCTACAGCTCCCTTTTATCCCCCTTGTTGTTTTTACCCATGCCAAGCTTATTGATGATTTTGGGTCGACAGCAATAGGTGTGGGCCGATTGCAGAAATTTTTTTCGGAACACACTAAGATATTGATGGGGCAGGTTGACCAACAGTCAGCCATCGCTATTTTAGAGGAGTGAAGCTATACTACCGAAAGGTGTCGGCCACCTTCTTTTTACATAAAAGTGATAAGTGTTAACGCCTGGAGAAAAAAGAAGAGAATTTTTCAGGCTTTAGCCTAATCTTTACTTGGCATGCAATATTAGATTTTTAATTTAAATTTCTTCAATTTTACTAAGATGAGTAATTAGATATGAAAAAAATAGTTTGTTTGACAGTATTGTTTCTATTAAGTCTTACCTCAATTTTGTTGCCGGAGTTCACTGAATCAGGAGTCTATCAGCCGAGTTGCGATATAAGTAAAACCACAGTCTGTACGATAGAGATGTGGTTAGCGCATAAGCATAAAAAGGACAATCGAGAGATTCGAAAATTTTTAAAATCCAAACAACTCAAAGTGCTACGCCATACCATTCAGTATTGGAAACCCAAAGGTGGTCACCCTCCCACCAATATGGCAATCGGTAGCATGGTGAGTGCTAAGGATGCACGTTTGATGATCGACATTGCAATAAAATATAATGATAAAATTGACCGTTTAATTCTTCGTCCGTTAAATCCACCCAATTATGTTGCTATTGCTACCTCGGCTTGGGATGAACAATCAGAGGTTTTGATTAACCCGGAAGATCTTGAAAAACTTAGGGACCCTAAGCTGAATACCGAACAATTTCAGGCTTTATATGCTGAGTTAACAAATGAAGTCGAAAATGCCAAAAAAAGAGACGCGTTCTATTGATTAGAATGCATCAACTTCTTGTTTATCAATTGACAAATTTTCATGGATTTGGTAGAAGCGACCCTTTACATTTGATTCGGTTTTACCAGTAGATATTTCTCGACAACTGTTTGTTTTTCTGCGCGACTTAGAACAGGCGTTTTGTTGAGCTTTTGGTTGCGTGAAGATCTTTAGTTTTATAAAACTTCATACCATTTTCCAATTAGGGGATTAATTATGTTGGACCTTGCATTTGCTATGGCACCACCACCAGAAGCTGCTGGACAGGGGGGAGGGAGTCTGCTTTCTCTTTTGCCGCCAATGATCATGATGTTTTTGATTTTTTACTTCATCTTGATCAGGCCACAACAGAAGAAACAAAAGGAAACCCGCAAGATGCTTGATGATTTGAAAGAAGGAGATAACGTGGTTACCTTGAGCGGGATTCATGGGACAGTTAAAAAATTAAAAGACGATATTGTGGTTTTGCAAATAGATAATAATGTAAGGATTAAAATTAACCGTGCCTCTATTGGAATGAATAGAGAGTCGAGTAAAAATTAAGAATGTATACAGACCTTAAATGGAAAATTCCTTTGATTCTATTTGCTATTCTGGGATCGGCTTATTTGGCATATCCTCTAAAGGATAAGATTGCACTCGGCCTAGATCTTCAGGGGGGGATGCATCTGGTGCTTGAAGTGCAGACGGAAAAGGCCGTTGAAGCGAGTTTGGAACGCATCGCAGATGATATTAAGCGTGAAATTGAGGAGGAAGACTACGAGGTAGATAGAGTTCGTGCCGACATTGAAAATAAAACGGTAACGGTTCTTATGGTCGATGCGATTGACCTCAAACCTGTTGAAGAGATAATGAAAAATCATACTGCCTATCTGCAAAATGAAGGGGTGGTGAGAGAAGGTCGCGGGTATCTATTTAGGTTGTCTGAAGAAGAAGAAACCAGAATTGAGCAAAATGCAGTAAGCCAAGGCTTAGAAACGATACGTAATAGGGTAGATCAGTTTGGCGTTTCCGAACCGACTATACAAGCGCAAGGAGAAAGGCGTATTCTTGTGCAGCTACCTGGAATTAAGGATGCTGATCGCGCTATTAAGCTGATTGGTAAAACTGCTCGACTGGATTTCAAACTCGTTGATGAATCAGTAAGTCCCCAGACCGCTTTGAATGGCGCAATGCCCGAGGGTGATGAGATTTTATACGAACGTGAAGAGAATGTGGAAACAGGTGAGGTGACTAAGACACCATTCCTTGTAAAAAAACGAACTGTACTTACCGGAGAAACTTTGAGCGGTGCCGAGGTTCGTTACGATAGTGATTTTAATGAACCCTACGTTGCAATCACCTTTAATAGCATAGGTGCTATGATATTTCACGAGGTCACCCGGGCTAACGTTAAGAAACGTCTTGCAATCGTTTTGGATGATAACATTTACTCTGCTCCAGTGATTCAA